>JAZKEP010000100.1:9062-16822 GCA_040387015.1 Bacteroidota bacterium | reverse complement strand
TTCGCCCTTCGATTTAGCAGAAATGAAGCCATATCAAACCTTACTCTATTACCAATATACGCGCCTTCCTGATGCGGAAGAATTTGCCAAACAGCACCTTGAGTTTTGTGAACGGCTGGGTATTGTAGGAAGAATAATTGTGGCGGAAGAAGGATTGAACGGAACTATCAGCGGCACTGTGGTGCAATGCAAAAAGTATATGGACACCGTAAAATCAAATCCGCTGTTTGAAGGCATTGAGTTTAAGATAGATGAAGTGGATACACCAACTTTCGAAAGATTGTACGTGCGCTATAAACCCGAAATAGTTCATAGCAGTTTACGAGGCATTAAAAACGTTGATCCAAATGAAACCACGGGTATCCATCTTAAACCGCACGAAGTAGATGAAATGATTGAACTGGAGGATGTCGTATTTATTGATGTTCGTTCTAATTATGAAAGTGGTGTAGGTCATTTTAAGAATGCGCTGAAACTTGACATTGATAACTTCCGCGATTTCCCCGAACAGCTGAAGCAGCTTGAACATTTAAAAGATAAAAAAGTAGTTACCTACTGCACGGGAGGTATTAAATGTGAAAAGGCAAGCGGCTACCTTTTACAGAACGGTTTTAAAAATGTTTATCAGGTGGATGGTGGAGTGGTGAAATATGCCAAAGAAACCGGAGGGAAAAATTTTGAAGGGAAGTTGTATGTGTTTGATAACCGGGTTTTGGTAGATGTAAATTCTGTTTCCCCTACTATTGTTTCCACCTGCAAAATCTGTGGAACAAAATCGGCCCACATGGTCAACTGCGCCAACCCTGAATGCAACGAACACTTTGTTCTATGCGAAGGTTGCGGATTGAAAACAGAAGGCTGTTGCAGCGAGGCATGCCTGCAATCGCCAAACAAACGCGAATATGACGGCACAGGATATTACCAGCGCGAAAGCAGCCTTGCCGCGAAAGAGTAAATTCTATTCTTTGAAGGTTCGTTTTCTACACATGGACTGATTGGAAGCATCAGAAATCACTGGGAAGTATGCTCTGCTTCATACTGATAAACCGTATAAAGCAAAGTTCTTCCTACCGCATTTAATGTGTTTTTATCAATCGCATCCATGTTATCGGCATGGGTGTGCCAGTAACTGCCAAAGGTTCCTGAAGGGGAAGAAGGATCGTAGTGAATAATATCTATGGTAGGAATTTTAGCCAGCTGATTGATGTAAACATGATCATCAGTAATAGCGCCAATCTCTTGGTTACTGAAAAAATTAGAGTAACCAAGCTGCTCAGCGTTTGTCCAAACTTTATCCAAAACCCACGCTGCATTGAAAGAAGAATTTCCTTCGCGCGCAAACACAGCATTGGGAGCCCCTACCATATCGAGCAGGATACCAAAGTCGGCTTTATAGCCAGGATGATGTGTGTTTCGGCCCCAATACTGTGAGCCTAAGCAATAAGAATCTTCATATCCTGACTGACCATAATCTTCCGCATCAATAAAGAAAATATCTACGCCAATGTTTTTAAGCGATTGCGATTTGATAAGTCGGGAAATCTCCATTAACACAGCAACACCGCTGGCTCCGTCATTAGCAGCAAGAATGGGCTTGTCAGCATCCTTCGAATCCTGATCGGCCCAAGGACGACTATCCCAATGCGAGCAAAGCAAAATCCTAGCGCTTGCCTCCGGATTGATGGAAGCAATAATGTTAGTGCATTTCAAAACCTTGCCGTCAAAACCCTTTGCATCAAACTTCTGCGCGAAAACAGTATCAGCAAACTGTTTCGATTTTTCAATTAGCCATTTTGCACAGTCTTCGTGGCCTTTCGAATTCATTTCGCGCGTTCCGAAATCAAGTTGCGATTGAATGTAATAATATGCAGAGTCGCTATTAAAGGCCGGAGTATTAACTACAACCTGTTTCGTTTCTTTAACGGTATCATCAGCTTTAGGCTGGTTACATTTATCACAAGATGCCAGTGTAAGGAGACATAATAAAACAAAATAATTTTTCATACAGCGTTAGTTCATAGTCCACGTTACTCCATCTTTTCCGTCTTTAACCTGTATGCCCACTTTTAAAAGTTCATCGCGTATTTTATCGGATGAGGCAAAATCTTTTTTAGTGCGCACATCTTTTCTCAATTCAAGAATCAGGTTCATTAGTCCTTCCACTTTATCAGAGCTTCCACTACTCTCCTCCTTCAATCCAAGAATGTTAAATACAATTTCATGAAAGAATTTTTGCAGCAGCTCCTTATCACTTGCCGTAATAGAATCTTTACCGTCATTAATTGAATTGATAACTCGCGCGCCTTCAAAAAGCGAAGCAATGGCAATAGGGGTATTAAAATCATCATTCATCGCATCATAGACTGATGCCTCCAGATTTTTAAAATCGAAAGAAGATTTTTCACTGACTTTCAAGCTGGGTATCAACTTTACGGCATTCATCAATCGCTGAAATCCCTTTTCGGAAGCCTGCAGCGCTTCATTCGAAAAATCGAGTGTGCTGCGATAATGCGCCTGAAGCATAAAAAAGCGGACTACCATTGGCGAGTAACCACGATCCAGCAAAGGATGATTGCCGGTAAACAATTGATTGGGCAAAAACGAATTGCCCAAGCTCTTACTCATCTTCTGTCCATTTACTGTCAGCATATTGGTATGCATCCAAATTTTTGCGGGCGATTTGTGAAGGCAGGCCACATGCTGCGCAATTTCATTAGTATGATGGGTAGGTATCAAATCCAATCCGCCTCCATGAATGTCAAATTCTTCACCCAGGTATTTTGCACTCATAGCGCTACACTCAATATGCCATCCCGGAAAGCCCTCACCCCATGGACTCGGCCAGCGCATAATGTGTTCGGGTTTCGCTTTTTTCCATAGTGCAAAATCCAGTCGGCCGCGCTTTTCGCTTTGTCCTTCCAGATTATCGCGGGTGCCCTCCAGCAACTCATCTAACTTTCTGCCACTTAACTGAGTGTATGGGAATGTATTTGCAAACTTCTCTACATCAAACCAAACAGTACCATCCACTTCATAGGCAAAACCATTCTCAATGATTCGCTTAGTCATTTCAATCTGCTCAATGATATGCCCGCTGGCGCTTGGTTCAATGCTTGGTGGCAACAAATTAAACTGTTCTAACACCTGATGAAAATCCACAGCATATAGCTGCACAATTTCCATAGGTTCCAATTTCTCTAAGCGGGCACGTTTGGCAATTTTATCCTCCCCTTCATCACCATCGCTTTCAAGGTGACCCACATCGGTAATATTTCGAACGTAGCGGACTTTATATTTCAGATGTTGTAAATAACGAACTACTACGTCAAACGAAATATAAGTACGGCAATTACCGAGATGCGCATAACTATACAAGGTAGGACCACAAACATATAAACCTACATGAGGAGCGTTGAGAGGTTTAAAAATCTCTTTATCGCGGGTAAGGGTATTATATACTTTTAATTCCTGCATGGCGTGAATATAATGGGTTGGAGATTTTTAAAGAGAAAAAGTAACAACCACAGGATAATGGTCAGAAAGTTCTTTGCGAATTGTTTTATACGAATTGATTCGAATTTTAGAATCAAAAAAAGCGTAATCAATTCTGAAAATTGAAAACTTATTGGCAAAAGTGGCCCCAAAGCCTTTTCCTTTCTCTACAAATGCATCATTCAAACTTGCCTTTGCTGTGCTATACGTATACGAAACAGGCACATCATTAAAATCTCCGCAAAGGACCTGCACACCTTGAAATTCGCTGATGTGTTTTGCTACTGCAACGGATTGCTGCGCTCGTTTGGCATAGGCGCGCCTCATCTTTCTGACAATCTTCTTTGCAGAGCTCAGCTTCAGCTGTTGGTTTTCACCAAGGGAATCAAGCGTTGCATAATCTTCGTAGCCGAGATGAATAGATTCAAAATGAACGTTATAAAGGCGAACTGTATTGCCATCTAAATCTATATCCGTATAAATGCACGCGTTGGCATATGAATTATTGAAATTTATCCTGCCTGTGTCTGTTATCGGAAATTTCGAAAAGGTACCCACTCCCCATTGCTGCTTTAGCTCTCCATTAATCCATAATGTTTTCTGGAGTTTGGTTGTGGGGATCTTATTCAATTCTATACTTGGAGGAGAATAAAAATATTTATACCCAAGTGAGTCACGAATAAATTCAATGTTTTGAAAAACCTGATTGTTGGAATAAAACTCCTGCATACAAAGCACATCAGGGCTTTCCTTTTTAATAAGCTCCATCATTTTCTCTCTTGTCTCTTCGTTACGGCTCCAATTGTATAAATCAAAATTTTTCACATTCCATGTCATGAGCTTTATTCCCTTCCCTTTCTCTTCTTTAAAATTTAGGACAAATGTAGACTGGGTAAAATGCCAGGTAAGTACAATGGCTATCAAAGAAATTATGCCAAAAACATCCCGTTTCATAATCCACAAAAGCAAAAAGAAGACATTTATAACGAGCACAACCGGAAAGGCAAAACCAATAAATGAAAGTTGCCAGAAATATTTTGGCTGAATGTACGTTGCTAAACAAGAAAGCAACAAGACAAAAATGGCGAGTATGTTTAGGAATTTGAAAAAGCCGCGAAGCATGGAGTTAATCTTTATTGGTTAGTGGCAGCTATCGCATTTATATTTCACGATTAACCTTTCTTTGAATAGTGAAATAGAAAATCTTTTTCCTCTTTTGTCAACCCATCATATCCTGAGCGCGAAATTTTATCTAGTATTTCATCCACTCGCTTTTGATCATCACCGGCCTTTTTAGTGGCTGCAGAACTGTTCTCTTCCGTATTTTTATAAGTCATTTTCATTTTTGGCTTTCTTTTAAAAACAGTTGCCAGCCAATCGAAAGTTTTATTAAGTGGGGAGGCTATATCAAAACCGCCTTGAAGCGCTTTGATATAAAGATATCCGCTTATTGCTCCGCCTATATGAGCCATGTATCCTCCTGCATTACCATTTGGAATATTGATTATGTCCAACAGAATGGCAACAAGAGCTATATATTTTATACGAACCACACCCAGAAATAACAAGCGAACTTCGTAATCCGGGTTGAGCGTTACTGTCGCAAACACCAACGCAAAAACACTTGCTGAAGCTCCCAGCATATAGGATACCTCAACCGCAGGTTTAAAAACAGGTATAAAATTAAAGGCAAGAATATAGGTAACAGCGCCCGCAATTCCACCAATCATATACAGCGACAATATTTTTTTATCGCCCAAGTACAGCACAAATATTTCTCCGAACCAATAAAACCAAAGCATGTTAAACAGCACGTGAAAGAACCCTGTATGTAGAAACATGTAAGTAAACAAGGACCAAGGCTGATGCAGCAAATTATCCAACGAGCCTGGCGTTTCAACTTTTGTAAGAACAAGTTGGTAAATCGAAGTATCTTGAAAAAGAAAACCGAAGAGATTAAAAATGGCGAAGAAGAGAAACACTCCAACGTTTATAAAAATCAATTTCATCACCATGTTGCCATGGCGGAATTGATATCTGATATCATTAGTAATAGAGCCGGTCATCATACCCAAAAATCATTTTAGTAAAAAGTATCCCTGTTTCTGTTCCAATACTTCACCAGCAAGAACCCAAACAAGGCACCACCTAAATGGGCAAAATGGGCTACATTATCTCCTTGTGACATAGCTATACCATTGTATAACTCCAATAGCACATAAAACAGTACAAAGTACTTTGCCTTAACAGGAATTGGGATGAACATAATATACAACTCAGTATTAGGGAACAACATTCCAAAAGCAATGAGTATTCCAAAAATTGCTCCCGATGCACCAACAGTTGGCGTATGATAAATAGCCATCACATCGGGAAACTGATAAAGAAATTCAGCACCTGGTGTAAACGAACCCGTAAAATTATGAATAATCCACCCCTGCACAGCTGTATGCAAAATCATTGCTCCGATACCTGTGGTAAAATAGAAAAACAGGAACCGTTGTGGACCCCATATACGCTCCAACACCACACCAAACATGAACAGTGCAAACATGTTCATAAACAGATGTCCGAAATTTCCGTGCATGAAAAGATGCGTAATAACCTGCATCGGCTTGAAGAAAGGGCTTGCAGGATAAAAAAGCGAAAACAACTCATACATTTTATCGCCAATCATAAGCGTTGCGATAAAAGCAATGACATTAAGAGCTATAAGATTAAACGTAACACTTTTCGTATTTATATTATCAAACATGATGCAGCAAATTTAATTGAACAGATGAGACGAAACAGATGTAGTATTATTTGTTTTCAAACCGTTTCTCCAACTCATCATTACTGATGGTGATAAAGGTAAACTTCCCATTGGGAGCTGTATAAGCATTCTGGCAAGCGAATAATTCATCTATCAACGCTTTCATTTCCTCCACACTCAAAATTTTCCCGGCTTTAATGCTTGAACTGTACGCCAGTGATTTTGCCAAATTCTCTCTCTTGGAAAGTTTCGTAACCTGTGAGTTCATTTTGTACTGTTCAATCAACTCTTCAATCATTTTCTTTTCATCGCCTTGTAAAATATCAGCTGGAAAACCATGAATCACAAAACTATTTTTACCAAACTCCTGTATATCAAATCCAAGATTATTTATCTCGGGTAAAATCTGAATCAAAACCTGCGCATCCATCATATTCAACTCTAAATTCTGAGGAAATAATTGTCGTTGACTTTCATTCCTGTTTTTCTCCAACAACTTAAGATATCGTTCAAACATTATTCGCTCGTGCGCGGCTTGCTGGTCAATCAGAATAAAACCACTTTTGATTTGCGAAACGATATATCGCTTTTGAATCTGATGAGGCGGAATAGATTCCTTAACAACCTCATTTTCATGATGCTCTCCGGAATTTTCAATTTCTGATTTCTGACTTCTGATTTCGAGTTGTTCCTGCTTATTACCAACAGTATCAAACGCATGTTCCCAGTTCTTCAGATTATTTTCTTCGCGATGAGTAAAAGGTTGAAAATTCGAGGGGGGTGCAAATTTCTTTGCATCCTTCGTTTGGGTAGCATGCTGGGTAATCTCTAACCAAGTTCGTGGCTGTTGAGTAAAAGTATCGTTGCTGTTTAGATGATGTTCCTGGTTAAAATCTAAGGTAGGAGAAACACTGTAAGCACCCAAAGCATGTTTCACACCCAAATTAACAAACGTATAAACCAATTTCTCATCCTCAAACTTGATTTCATACTTCGCAGGATGAACATTAATATCAATTTTGGATGGGTCAATATCTAAAAACAATACATAAAACGGATGACTTCCCTGCGGAATCATCTGTTCAAACGCCATGGCAACAGCATGATTAAGATAAGGAGACTTGATAAACCGGTTATTGACATATATAAACTGCTCTCCGCGAGTCTTTTTGCTGAACTCCGGCTTGCCTACAAACCCATAAACATGTAATGCGTAGCTTTTCTCTTCCACCGGCACAATCTTCCCTGCATAGTTATCGCCAAACATGGCCACCACCCGTTGTTTCAGATTACCCGGCTTTAGATGATACATCTCGTAATCATTATTAAAAAACTGAAACCCGATTTTAGGATGCGCCATTGCAATGCGCTGAAATTCCTCCAAGATATTCTTCAGTTCCACAGTATCGCTCTTCAGAAAATTTCTCCGTGCCGGCACATTGAAAAATAAATTCTTCATTGCCACCGAGGTGCCCTCTGGGGTTTGACAGGGTTCCTGCTTCAGCACTTTCAT
>JAZKEP010000100.1:3030-9052 GCA_040387015.1 Bacteroidota bacterium | reverse complement strand
ACCAGTTTGACGCGTTTTCATTTCCAACTGTGCAATAGCGGCAATGGAAGCCAGTGCTTCTCCTCGAAAACCCATCGTTCGAATGTTGAACAAATCTTCTGCTGCCCGAATCTTTGAGGTTGCATGTTTTTCAAAACACATTCTTGCATCGGTTTCACTCATACCACAACCATTATCTATTACCTGCACCAGGCTTTTTCCCGCCTGCTTTATAATGAGCTTGATATGAGTAGCGCCCGCATCAATTGCATTCTCCAAAAGCTCTTTTACGGCCGAGGCGGGACGCTGAATCACCTCACCGGCTGCAATTTGGTTAGCTATGTTATCGGGCAAAAGGCGGATAATGTCCATTGGGCGGCAAACTTAATTAAATGAGGATAACAGAGAGGGGGATTGGCGAAGTGTTAGCGAGGAAAGGGTATGATGAAAACAAAATACGAACATGCGCTTTGAGATTATGAAAAAGTGAATACCCGATATTGGAAGGCCTATGTTAAATATGGTAAGGCAGAAGGAAATTATGACGGAGCAGAAATGCTTTTGACTTGCTAGAGGGTAATTGGTTAGCTTAAAGTTTTATAATATTCACTTCATCTACATAATCCTTTCTTAAGGGGTAACCTTCCCAATCATCGGTCAAAAACAGTCTTCTCAAATCGGGATGATTCAAAAAAACAACTCCCATTAAATCGTATGCTTCGCGCTCGTTTAATTCAGCCGTCTTCCATACTTTGCAAACACTTTCAATTTCCGCTTTATCACGGTTGCACTTTGCTTTTACCACTATAATATGTCCGTGCTTTAAGGAGCGCAGATGATACACCACCGTTAAATGTGTTTTCCAATCCATACCGGTAACCGAAAACAGAAAATCAAAATCAAGCTCAGCATTATTGCGCAGTTGCTGCGCCAGCGCAATCCACTCATTTGCTTCAATAGAAACATTTAGCCATTCGCCTGTTTCATCAAAAACAGCAGTGGGATTAAGCTCGATAAGTTTCGCCTTGAGTTCTTCTTTCGTCATCAGGGTTTTTTCACTTCCTCTAAATAGATTTTCTCTCTAGTCCCTCCTGCTTTTATTTTCTCCTGCAAAGTAAGCAGCGCATGTATCAGTGCCTCTGGCCTTGGCGGACAGCCCGGTATGTAAACATCCACAGGTATAACATGGTCGGCACCTTTCACCACACTATATGTATTATAGAAAAACGGTCCGCCCGAAATGGAACATGCTCCCATAGCCACCACATATTTAGGGTCGGGCATTTGGTCGTAAAGGCGTTTGAGGACAGGTGCCATTTTGTTGACGATAGTTCCCGCAATAATTATCACATCGGCCTGACGCGGAGTAGCGCGGGCTACTTCAAAACCAAAACGGCTCCAGTCATATTTTGCTCCTGCAGCACTCATCATTTCTATGGCGCAACAACTTGTTCCGAAAACTAACGGCCACAAAGAGTTTGAACGCGCCCAGTTCAGCACATCATCAAACTTTGAAACCAAAATTCCACCGCCCGGCACTTGGTGTACCTGCCCGGGAAACTGAGAGGGTGCGTTAGGATTGTCTACTGCCATTTCAATGCACCTTTTTTGTGAGCATAAAGAAATCCAAGAAACAGAATGAAAAGAAAAATTACGACTTCGATAAGAGCTAACATTCCTACATTCTTTACTACCACCGCCCATGGATATAGGAAAACCAGTTCCACATCAAAAATTAAGAAAATAAGGGCAAACAGATAATAACCCACATTAAACTGAATCCAGCTTTGCCCTACGGTTTCTACACCGCATTCGTAGGCTTCACCTTTTTGAGAGTTTTTAGAACCTGGCGTAATAACCCGGGAAAGTAAAAGTGCGCCACCGGCAAATACCAGCCCGCAAATGATGAGAAGAATAAGTGATGCTGAACCCATAGTTGTTCGTTATCTTTATATGTCAACGTTAAGCATAAATACTAATTATGGTTTAGTACAGAAGGATGAATCTTTGTTCACAAAAATTATTTAATCTTTTGAACTATTCAATCAAAATTGTTTTTTTCATACTGTTATTCAAACCTAAACAAAACAAACAACTATGGCAATTAAGATTACTGATGTTTGCATTAACTGCGGGGCTTGTGAACCTGAATGTCCGAACGGAGCTATTTACGCAAATGGTGATAGCTGGAAGCTTTCGGACAAAACCGGAGTTTCAGGTTCTTACACTTTAATGGATGGAACTGTTATTGATGGTACATCAAGTCAAGCACCGGTGTCAGATGATTTTTTCTATATCGTTACCGACAAGTGTACTGAATGCAAGGGGTTTCATGATGAGCCTCAATGCGCTTCGGTTTGTCCGGTTGATTGCTGTGTGGCAGATGAACTTCATGTAGAATCAGAAGAATCACTTCTTGCCAAGAAAGATAAGCTGCATCTCGCGTAATTCATTACTCTCAAAAATATTGAAACAAAAAAAATGGATACTACCATTGAAACAAAAAATCCTCGTCATACGGAAACGGTGACAGCGGAAAGTATAGTGGTGCGCTTTAGTGGCGACTCGGGAGATGGCATGCAATTAACAGGTATGCAGTTTACGGATACATCTGCCTTATTAGGGAAAGACATTTCAACCTTTCCTGAATATCCGGCAGAGATTCGTGCCCCGGCAGGAACGTTGGCTGGTGTGTCAGGGTTTCAAGTTCATTTCGGAAGCAAAGAAATTTTTACGCCCGGAGATTTTTATGATGTGATTGTTTGCATGAATGCAGCGGCATTGAAAACAGATTTAAACCGCTTAAAGAAAGACGGTGTTGTAATTGCAAATGTTTCCGGTTTCGATTCGCGTAACATGAAATTGGCCGGCTATCCTGAAAACGCTACTAATCCTTTAGAAGATGGAACGCTCGATGGCTATCGCGTTTATAAAGTAGATGTAAGTAAACTTACAAAAGAAGCGTTGAAAGAGTCGGGGTTGGGAATGAAGGAAATTGAACGTAGCAAAAATATGTTCGTGCTCGGTTTGTTGTTTTGGATGTTTGACCAAAGTATGGAGTTTACGGTTAAGTCGTTGGAGGAAAAATTTGGAAAGAAGCCCGATATTCTTGCAGCAAATTTAAAAGTGCTTAAAGCCGGATGGAATTATGGCGATACCACCGAAGTTTTCACAACTCGCTATAAAACTACTGCGGCACATTTAACCCCTGGTGTTTATAGAAATATTTCAGGCAACCAGGCACTCAGCATTGGCATTATTGCGGCTGCCGAGAAAGCGGGCTTGCCGATTTTCCTTGGTTCGTATCCAATCACCCCTGCTTCGGATGTTTTGCATGAGCTTTCAAAGTATAAAGCTAATGGAGTAAAAACTTTTCAGGCAGAAGATGAAATAGCTGCAATATGTTCAGCCATTGGCGCTGCCTATACTGGCTCGCTTGGAGTTACAACCACATCGGGACCCGGAGTTGCGTTGAAAAGCGAAGCCATGAGCTTGGCAATGATTTTTGAAATACCTCTTTTGATTTGCGACATTCAGCGTGGTGGTCCTTCAACAGGTCTTCCTACAAAAACCGAACAGGCAGATTTAATGATGGCGATGTATGGAAGACATGGAGAGTCTCCGCTTCCAATTATTGCCGCCAATTCCCCCGCAGATTGTTTTGATGCAGTGTACGAAGCCTGCAAAATTTCTATCGAGCACATGGTGCCGGTAATTTTTCTGAGTGATGGTTACATTGCAAATGGTGCAGAGCCGTGGAGATTCCCAACAGAAGACCAACTAAAACCAATTAGCGCAAAATTTTTGACTGAGAATAATAATCCGGGAGGAAAACTATTGCCGTACAAAAGAGATGCGAAAGGTGTGCGTCCCTGGATAAAACCCGGCACTAAAGGATTGGAGCATCGTATCGGGGGGTTGGAAAAGCAGGATGAAACAGGAAATGTTTCCTATGATTCCAAGAACCATGAACGCATGGTTCATTTGCGTGCTGAGAAGGTAGAGAAAATTGCAGATTTTATTCCTCTGGTTAAAACAGATAATGGTCCCGAAAAAGGAAAGATGTGCGTGCTTGGCTGGGGCTCTACTTATGGCTCTATCAAAACTGCGGTGCTTGAATTGCAAGCAGAAGGTTATAAGGATATAGCGCACGTTCACCTTCGACACATGAACCCATTCCCTAAAAATTTGGGAGAGGTTTTACACAACTACGAAAAAGTATTGGTGCCCGAAATGAATACCGGCCAGTTGATACAGCTTGTTCGCGCGAAATATTTAGTGCCCGCAGTTGGCTTGAACAAAGTGCAGGGGCAACCTTTTACAACGGAAGAAGTGAAAGCGAAAATTGTTGAATTCTATAATCAGACATAATCCTTCGGCTTCGTTCAGAATGAAAAATTTGAAATTATAAAAGCATTGAAATGGAAACTTTAACTGAAGAAAAAGCAGCCCCTGTAAAATTAACTGCTAAAGATTTTACCAGCGACCAGGAAATAAAATGGTGCCCCGGCTGTGGAGACTATTCAATATTGAAACAAGTTCAAACTGTTCTTCCTGATTTTGTGGTGGAGAAGGAGAAAGTTGTTTTTGTTTCCGGTATCGGATGTTCCTCTCGTTTCCCATATTACATGAATACGTATGGCATTCACAGTATTCACGGGCGCGCACCGGCAATTGCTACCGGGGTTAAAGCTGCTAACCCCGAACTGAATGTTTGGGTGATAAGTGGTGATGGGGATTTAATGAGCATTGGAGGAAATCACCTGATTCATGTGTTGCGCAGAAATCCGAACATTAAACTGATGATGTTCAACAACGAAATTTATGGATTGACAAAAGGGCAATACTCTCCTACTTCACAAAAAGGAGTGGTTACAAAAAGTACGCCTTATGGAAGTTTAGATGAGCCATTTAATCCTGCTGAATTAGCGCTTGGTGCCAAGTCAACATTTTTTGCGCGCACGCTCGACCGCGACCCTAAACACATGCAGGCAATTATCCACCGTGCCAATGCACACAAGGGAACTTCGTTTGTAGAAGTATATCAAAACTGCCCGGTGTTTAATGATGGTGTGTTTTTTATTTATACCGAAAAAGAAACCAAAAAAGAAGAATGCCTTTGGTTAGAAAACGGCAAACCGCTGGTGTTCGGACAAACCGAAAACAAAGGAATTAAACTGGATGGTTTTAAACCGGTGGTGGTTGAATTGGGCGAAGGGGTTTCAAAAGATGATTTGTGGGTGCATGACGAAACCGATAAAATAAAGGCATCTATCCTTGCCCAGTTTGCAAACTACACTGGCGATGACCACAAACCGCGTCCGTTTGGTGTTTTCTATAAAGAAGAGCGCTCTTGTATTGAAGATGACATGACCGCACAGATAGATGCTGCTACCGCCAAAAAAGGAAGAGTGCCATTAAGCAAAATTTTGAGTGGAGATAAAACCTGGACTATTGTATAGTTCTCAGATTTCATTAAACCCTGCAAATAAAAAAGCCCTCCGGAAAACCGGGGGGCTTTTTTTCTGCCGTTGAAGGCCGGATTGCAAAATATCGAACGTAAGTTTATAGTGGCCGCACTTACGTATTTACACGATACCCCATCTAAGGTTAGATGGCCACCCATGAATTTGCATGATACCCCATCTAAGGTTAGATGGCCACTCATGTATTTGCACGACACCACATCTAAGGTTAGATGGTCACCCATGCATTTGCACGACACACCATCTAAGATTAGATGGCCACCCATGCATTTGCATGACACCCCATCTAAGGTTAGATGGCCACTCATGCATTTGCACGACACCCCATCTAAGGTTAGATAGCCACACATGCATTTGCATGATTAGTATTTGAATATCGGAAGGCTTTTAACGGTTTTTTTAGACAGTGAAGGGTCTTATGGGTGAATGCCTAACGGGTGGCATGGCCCGTGCGCTTAATTATAATTTAAGCGCACGGGCCCCGAAACAGGAGACCTTGCGCGGACTAAAATCTACAATCCACATTCACTTGGTCTATTTATATTCCCGTGCTATTA
>JAZKEP010000100.1:0-3020 GCA_040387015.1 Bacteroidota bacterium | reverse complement strand
AACGATTCGAGTTTACATACCCGTATTTTCATTCCATGATATACGAATTCCTCACACCACTTGACAAAGAGAATCTGCTTGAAGGAGCTGAGCTTCACCCCGGGCAAATAGGCAACTACGTTTTTATTTATGATGGCAAAGAACCCGAACTGGGTTGGTATGATATTGCTATTATCGGAGTACCCGAGGATAGAAGCTCTGTCGGAAATATGGGCTCGGCAAAAGCCCCCGATTTAATTCGTAAAGAGTTTTACAAACTCTTTTTGCCTCCGGTTGAAAAAGAATTTCATGTAATTGATTTGGGAGACATTAAACCCGGTGAAACAGTACGCGATACTTATTTTGCCCTTGCATCGGTGGTATTGGAATTAGTTACCCATAAAGTAATTCCTATCATCATTGGCGGAAGTCATGATCTTGCTTTCGGCCAGTATCTTGGATATAAGAATCTGCAAACGCTCATTAACATGGTGAACGTGGATGAGAAGATTGATATGTTTGAAACTGCGGCCAAACAAATTGATTCTTCCTCTTTTGTGATGAATATTTTTACCCAAACACCGAACTACCTTTTCAATTATTCTCATTTGGGCTATCAAACATATCTCAACGATTCGAAAGCGATTGAAACATTGGAGAGTTTAAATTTCGATTGTCATCGCCTTGGTTTACTACGGGCTAATATGGAAGAGGTAGAGCCTATACTTCGCGATGCAGATATGATGTGTATTGATATTTCAGCAGTTCGTCAGGCAGATGCACCTGCTCACGCGCATCCTTCGCCCAATGGTTTTACAGGAGAAGAACTTTGCCAAATAAGCCGTTATGCCGGCTTAAGTGATAAACTGACGTCATTTGGGCTTTATGAGGTAAACCCTGGTTACGATAATAATTTCCAAACTACTCAATTAGTTGCGCAGATGATGTGGTATTTTGTAGAAGGGTTTTATAGTCGTGTAGGAGACTACCCACTTTCGCTTGATGCACATTTAAAATTTGCCGTGCATTTAGAAAACAGCGATCAGGAATTGATTTTCTGGAAAAGCAAAAAAACCGCACGCTGGTGGATGGAATTAGCTTTTGGCGATAAAGAAAAATTTGGGCGTCATCAAATTGTTCCGTGCTCAAAGGGCGATTATGATTTAGCCTGCGAACAGGAACTACCCGATAGATGGATGCGAGCTTATACTAAGCTTGTATAGCAATTTTATCTGCTCAAAAAATCATTCATTAATTCCTGTAACAAGGCGGCTCCCGTTTTGTGAAGAGAGTCGTGCTCCTGTTCATTCACACCAACTCCATTTTTAGGGTTAGAAAATTTTCTATTCCACGTTACAGATTTTCCCCCTTCTACATATCCAAAGCCGTCATTAAATGCATAAAAGGCAAATGGTTTAGTGTAAGGATTCATCAAATTTTTACTCCAGATAAATTCATTACTATTTATTTCTAACTGATGAAATATGGTAGATGCAATATCTAATTGCGAACCTGTGCGGTCATCTTTTATTCCTCTGAATTCTTCTTTTAAAGCACCACCGCAAAAAAGAAGAGGAATATGGTAGTGCTTTGGCGAATCGTAGCCATGATTCGAAGGCGTGTGGTGGCCGTGATCCGAAACCAAGATAAAAATGGTGGAGTCATAGAAATTCATTTTTTCTATTTCATCAAAAAACCTTCCAAGCTGACGGTCAGCATAAGCAACACTGTTCAGATATAAATTTTCATTGCCGCCCCAATCAATTGGGAAATACGTGGGAATATCATAAGGTACATGACTACTTAATGTGAAAAAACAAGAGAAGAAAGGTTCTTGAAATTGCTTCAATGAATCTCTCCACACGTTTATCATGAGCGAATCATGTATGCCTACACTTCCTGCATCAAGTTTGGGAAAATCTTTTTGCTCAGCTATGGAATTAAACTTATTCAGGCTTATGAATTTCCGGATGCCGCCATAAATTAGTTGCCCTCCGTATAAAAATGATGTATAATAATTTTCATCAGAAAAATTTTTCCCGATACATGGAATATTTAGTTGTTTCTCACTTTGATTAATGACAGACCCGAAGGTAAGAGCCGGATAAGCGCCTAAAATTGCCGGAATACCCTGGTCACTGATATGACCACTTGATTTAATTTCAGTAAACAAGTATCCATTTTTGACTAGCCGTTCAAAATTGGGCGTTACCCCTTTATACCCACTAAGTGATTCAATTAAATCTGCATGCCATCCTTCTAAAATAAGTATGCAAACATTAGGGCGCTTTAGCTTGAATAATGAGATAGTTGTATCCTTCGGCACCTCAAACAAAGAACGTACAACTCCTTTTGCTTCTTTACCATCCATTACCTTGTAGGTATTAGCTGCCAAAGCCTTTTGCGTTTCTAAATAGCTATGACCTAAATTCCAAAATGAGTTAATGGCAGCATCGTTTGCGCATTGGTTATTTGAAAGGGATACTTCACCTTCATTAATTGGAATAGGCTGAAAACCTCCTCTACATCCAATAGCCAATAATGAAAAAGCTATCAGCACGAATAACAACCCTGATAAAACGCGGGCTGTATTGATTCGTTCCTGCTTGTGAGTAAACTCTCCGGCTATTTTACGAAACAAGAAAACAGATAATGCAGATGTGAAAATAAACACTGCAAATATGGCGGCCATTGAGCCGAGTGATAGATATGTAAGTATTTCATCCGGATGAAAAATCCTTGCAAAGGCACTGTAATAAATCTTGATATGCATTTCCTGGTACACCCCAATTTCACCTATTCCGAAAAAGAAATAAATGATTGCTACAGCACACATGTATAAGCTAAGGGTGCGGGTAACAAATTTGGAAGAGGAAAAAAAACTTATTGTAAGAAGAACGACAGGAATAAAGAGCAGATAACAGGCGGTGGAAACATCTAAAGGCAGGGCATTAAGTAAAGTTGAAAGGATGAGAGAAGTTGCATTGTGCTGAAGCTCCTGATTAAAATAGAGAAGGAAAAAGAGTCGGCTGATTGTAAAT
>JAZKEP010000099.1:0-2497 GCA_040387015.1 Bacteroidota bacterium | reverse complement strand
ACTTTGGTTATAGGGGAAATCTTAACGAGCTTCTCATCATTTATTTCAAAGGCATTGTGCTGACGGTGTTAACACTTGGGGTTTACGGGAGTTGGTTTCAGGTTAATATGAGACGTTATATGGAAAACCATGTTCGGCTTGGTAACGTGCAATTCAGTTTTGAAGGAGAAGGCTCGAAACTTTTCTTTATCCACTTGAAAGGCTTCTTTCTAACCATACTCACCTTGGGTATTTATAGTTTTTGGTATGTGCGCAACCTGAATCATTTTACGGTCAACAATTCATATCTGGTTCAGGATGGTAACAAATTTAATTTTCAGTCTAATCTTACTGCGGGTGATGTTTTTATAACCGGATTTGTCAATTACTTCCTTGTTGTCTTCACCTTGGGATTAGGCATGCCTTGGGCCATTCTTCGTCAAATGCGTATGGTTTTAGATAATGCCGAATTGCAGGGTGCGTTCAATCCGGATACGGTAATGCAAACTGAGGAATCATATGCTGATGCAACAGGCGAAGACTTATTAGACATGCTGGATGTTGGTTTAGACTTCTAGTATATCACATAAGCGCTTTCTTACTTTTGTCGCATGACGTTTCACGGGAAATATTTTAACGGCAGGACCTCAGCAGGGTATGCGGCTACAGTTACTATCGGCCACGCAGCTATTTATATTTTGTATTCGGATGGTGCGACTTCTGAGACAATTGAATGGGCTCCGCAGAAAATTCATCCGAATGATTTTGCCGAAAACGGCAAGGTGATTTTGAAATATGGAGACTATCCTTTTCAATATCTTGAAGTAAATGATACACGTTTTACAACAGCGATTAAACAGGCTTTCCCCGAAGCTAAATTCCACAAAACCACCCTCAATTTTATTTTCAGCACGGGGTTCATGGGTTTGTTGGTTCTTGCTGTAGCATGCATTGGTCTTTTGGCACTTTCCTATTTCGTTCTTCTGCCAGCAGCAGCCGAACAGATAGCGGTGCGGGTTCCTGTTGAATGGGAGAAACAGTTAGGCGATGCCGCTTATGGTCAAATGGTTTCTGAGGAAACGAAGGAGGCAGAAAATACAAAGCGCATGAATGAATTCTTCCGCCTTCTTAATTATAAAACCGGTTACAAAGTAGAAATAACAGTAATCAAGGATGATGTTGTGAATGCTTTTGCGCTGCCCGGGGGAAAGATAATTGTGTATGAAGGCATACTTCGTAAGATGGATAATTACAGTGAGTTGACTGCCTTGCTTTCACACGAGTTTTCGCATGTAGAATTAAAACACTCTACAAAAAATATCTTTCGCAGCCTTTCAAGCTATTTGCTTCTTTCTGTTTTGTTGGGAGATGTTGGCGGAATTACAGCCGTAGTAATTCAGAATGCCTACCAACTGAAACAATTGGGTTATTCCCGTACCCTGGAAGAAGAGGCCGATAGAAACGGCTTAAAGTTGATGAAGCAAAGGAAGATTGATCCGCAGGGTATGATTGGTTTGTTTGAAGCGCTGAAGCAAGAAGAAAGGGGAGGGGAAATGCCCCAGTTTCTAAGTACCCATCCGCTCACCACTGAAAGAATAAACTCGGTAAAGAAAGATATCATCAAGCACAATTATCAGATAGTGGAAGACGGGCAGCTTGATTCTTTGTGGCATGAAATCAAGCGCAATCTTGATAATTGAAATAGGGCGAATGAACAGATGATTTTACATCTGTTTTTAAATATCTGTTATCGTTACACTTACACTGCTGCTTAGACCTTTCTGTTCGCTTATCATAAAAGTGTAGCGCTCAACATTGCCTGAATCACCAGCCTGGTAAGAGTAGAAATTTGAAAAAGACTGGGTGAGGAAATTCATTTCCTGGATGGTGCTGTCAGCCCCTCCATTAATACTCTTTGATATTTTACAGGAACTAAGAAAGTCATCAGGCCCTGTTTTGTTAGAACTGATTGCTAAGCGGAAAGTAGTGCCACGGTAGAGCGATGTATCCTTCACTACATTGCCGCTTCCTGCAATCAATTCAATTTGAGGAGGTGAATTAGTTTCCTTACCGCACGAAGACATGGTTATCTGACCCACCGTAATTACCAGGCCAGCTAAAGTCGAAATGATTGCTTTCTTCATAATGTAATTTCTATAGGGGCGCAAACTTAATTTATTTAGGAAAAGCAGGACCGGTCATAGATTAATACCTGCCTAACCTGTTCAAGCCCCGATGTTAATCTGTGGCAAAACACCGATTACTTTTTTTATTTTGCGCCCCTCTTAGATATGAAAAAAGCTCTAACCTCCGTTTTACTTCTTGCCGCTTTTACCTTGTTTGCGCAGAAGGGTTCTGTAAAGGGATACATATATGACAAAGCCAATGGAGAAGGAGTAGCTTTTGCTACCGTTAAAATAGAAGGTACCGATGTTGGCGCTGCTACCGATGAGCAAGGCTTCTTCAATATTCCAAACCTGGCTGTGGGGCCTTACAAAGTAGTGGTTTCCTATATCGG
>JAZKEP010000098.1:0-6768 GCA_040387015.1 Bacteroidota bacterium | reverse complement strand
GTTTCGCTAATGGCATAGTTGCCTTCCACTACTACTGTAATGCCGCTGCCGCCCGAAGAAGAAGTGATATAAATAATATAGTCGGCATATTTGGCGGGGTTGGTAGCTCTAAAAACATCCTTTCCGGTGTTGCAAATTTTTTCAACCTCTGTATATAAAGCGTTGCCTGCCAGTGTGCGGTTGAGGGTAGCCTGCGGGCGGTTGGCTTTGGCTACCCGCACCAAATCGCGCTTATCATCAAAATCTTTTATTGCATCATCAAAGCTGTCGGCAAAAGTTGTGTCCCAACCTTCGGGCAGTAAATCAGCGGCATGGTCCACTGCTTCGCGCTGTATCTGTTTTGCTTTGTGCACCAGCTCTTTGTCATCGGCACTTATCATACCTTCAAAAGCAAAGCGCTTATAAGTTCCCGAGCCTTCGCCAAAAATATTTTGCGCCATGGTGCGCACATTGCCAATCTTATCCGTAAGTATATCGTAGGCCGCTTGCCTTATTTGCACCGCCTCCGTTATGGCGCCCTGCATTTGCGTGTCGGTAGGCATGGCCTGAAAAGTGGTTTTGGTCAGTCCCAAAGTGGTAAGGCGGGCTGCCGTTACACCTCGCGGAATCAATTGAGCAGCATCGCGGGTGGCAAAAAGAATGATTTCATCAATTAACTGGATCAGCTCTGCATCCGTTAAATTGTTGTTGCGGTCGGGCATTTGTTCTTCCATACGTTTTGATTTTGAAGGCAAAATAGAATATGCTTTCAAAGTTACCAAATCTTTAACGCAAATAATTTTCCAGCCTGGCCCCGCCTCCAGTTTAAGTATGGCCAGGTAGATGGGGTAATTGCGCATCAATCTATTAATGTATGATTTAATGCCGCTGTAGGAAGGGGGTAGGTTAGATGGAAAAACATCCATTTCATCACCGGGCTTAAGTGCCAATAGTTTCATTGTAAGAAGGCTGGCATTTTTAATGAGGGGCAAGGCACCGGATGGGATAACAGGCGTTGAGCTCATAAGTGGGATTTTGGTAATAAAAATAGGTATTTATAATATACTTTCCAAACCTTCTTTAAAGAAAATTTTTGTGCCGGAAGCACGGAAAAGAACCGGTAAAGTATTAATATTGAATGTTAAGGAAAAGTTAAGGATTGATAAGAAAAAGAAAGAAACCGAAGGGAGATTAATAGTAAAGGGTGGAGGATAAATGGTAAACGATGGTGAATTAATAGTAAACGATGAGGGATTAATAGTGAACGATGAGGAACTAATAGTAAACGATTAGGAATTAATGAGAAACGATTAGGAACTAATAGTGAAAGATAAACCCGCCCCAAGCCCCGGCAGCAGCCAGCGGCAGGGCAAAAGGTAGGTATTATAAGGGGATGGGATAATGAAAGACTTTATTTGCCGGTTGGCAGGCCCGCGTGTTTTGTACTGTAAATATTGCAGTACCAAATACGCGGATTTGGCTTTGAGAATCAGATGATTAGGTTTAGACTTGCGTATATATAGGAGTTAGGACTCATTTTAAAGACAACTTCGTGAAACAGATAATTATATATCTACTAGCAATTTTCGGCTTGACATCCTGTAATCAGGAAAAAACGACTGAGGAAAATAAAGCAGTTAGTAGAGTTGCAATAACAACTAATCACATACCACTTCCCGACAAATTGCCAACCACAGTATTGGACTGTTCTACAGTTGAGTTTAAAAGTGCAAAACAGCAGGCAGACACTTTGTTATGGTATTTCGGCAAAAAAAGATTGGCAGACGATGAGAAATTTTTTTGCGCCTTTCCAAACTCCTTTGCAGGAATGCAAAATGTTTTTGGCTTTGATGCCCGAAGTGGTCTGGCTCCATTAGGTGACAATGGAATTGTAATTCCATATTTTGCGCAGCTAAACTCAATACCAAAAGAAATCTATTACAATAAATACATCAACATTTGTATAGACGGAATTTGGCAGGCTGACAATATTAGAGAAGCATTTGGGTTTGCAGGCAGACTAACTAATGATACGGAGGCAGCTTGTTTCTCACTCTCTAAGCGGACTAATCAGGAAATTAAAAGTGTATTTCACTTCATTTTTGACGGACATCATCCGAAAAACGAGTATAATAAGGAAATTTATTCCTCTCTTCTTCCAAGAGTAATTAAACAGAACATAAGACTTGGTAAACTTTTGACAGAATCATATAGCGAAGTATTATCGGAAGACGATGGACACGGACATTAAAAAACGAGTGCTAACAAAGCGTTTGCCATAGCGGGGGTGATGTGCTAAGTATTAAATTTGGTGGTATAAAAACCCCACATCGCAAACTCTTGGGGCGTTAGTGGCAAGTTTAAAATGAAGAGAGCCATACAAGCAATAGACATTATTTTAACTGGACTAATTCTTTGGGGTCATTCTACAATGACTTTTTTGGACTTAAACTCCATTGCAGTTTGGACAATCCCGGGAATCAAGATTGAAACCAGTGAGTCTATTAGAGGAGTAACGGATATACTAATTATTGGCATATTGTGTTTTCACCTCATAGATATAACAGCAGGTAGGAAATTATGGGTAACAATTCACGGAAACAAATTATTGAACTTTATTTTGGTTGGACTTTTTGTTATACTGACATTTCCTTATTTAAGGCTTTGGTTCATGTATTTTTATTATGTAAACAATAGCATTGACCTTCTAAGGGTATTTTTTTACGCTGGGCTTGTTCCTATTTGGATTTTGACGACAATAAAGTCTGATGGCAAGTTTTTTCCACCGGCAGGGTCTCCGCCTCGGGACCCTGCTGCTGAGTATAAACCGCAGGGTTCTTTTTCGCTTATGATTTTTGTTTGAAAAAGAAACCCTTCGGGGGCTAAGCCATACGGTTGCACCTAACGAATCGGCTCGGCTTTGTAATTTTACAATAAAGTAAGAATGTCATCGTTTAAAAATCTTACTAAAACACAAACCGCATGAAAGCAACCTATCTAATTATGCTAACAATGATTCTACATGTTTCGGCATTACGACAGGCAAATGCAGGTTGCAGTTTTTTGCCTGTATTTCCGGTAGTAATAGGCAGCTGCACCTATGACACAATAAACACTACTTACTATTGCCACACTGGCGACACCTTAATTTACATATACAGTGGCACAGGAGGTGGAGCGTCTTATGTAGAAGATTACTATTTCAACGGAACACTAATTGGCTCCAATCTCGACACAATAAAAATCTCTGAGCCCGGGGTTTATTCAATTGAACATGGTTGTATTGGCGGAACGACATACACCTATAACCGGACTTTTGTTTTTTCACAGGTTAGTGCAGCAACTGACATACCTAACACTATCAATCAGGCAACCGCTTACTTTGACAGAGCGACTAATGCAATTGTTGTTTTACTTCAAACGGAGACTATAGAATATTATGACGTAGAAATTTTCTCCATTACAGGTCAGAAGATTTCAGAAACAAAAAACCTGACATCAGGAAGTGGTTACTCGTTGCCTGTTATGAGCAATGGTCTAAACATTATTCGTATAACCGACCGACAAGGCAAGGCTTTGATAAAAAAGGTAATGACTCACTAACCCTGCTGCTGCGTATAAACCGCAGGGTTGCTTTTTCTCTTATGATTTTTGTTTGAAAAAGAAATCCTTCGGGGGCCAAGACATTATGCTATTACATCAACACCCCGTTTTTCGGTTCAATAGGTTTAGGGAGTTCAGTTTCGCCCAGCATTTCGAGCAGATCTATTTCGATGGTGCGGCAGATAGAGAGCATAGGGACATCGTTGCCTAATCCTTCAAACGGGTTTTCGCTGTAGTCGCCTATTAGTTCCATTACCACAAATACCCAACCCACCACAATTGAAAAAGGAATTGAAAGCCAGGCACCCCACTCGCCCAGTGCATGAAACTCGGTTACCAGCCCGAAAGGCAACAGCGCAATAAAAAGACCTACAAAAATAAAGCTCATGCTGCCGTACTGGCGCGGCAAAGGAAATTTTTTAATACGCTCGCACCCGCCTTGTTGCTCATAAAAGTCATTCAATATCTTTTGCAGTTCCATCTGCCGGAAATCATCTATCACATTTTGCTTGCGTAGCTTTTTGAGTTCCTGCGATTGCATATTAATAAGCTGCGTGGCGGTGTTTTGATAGTCTAACATTTTCTGCCGCTCATTATCTTTTGCAAAACAGTAAGTCATGTTATGTGCCGTATCATCATCGAGGGTAAGATGATCGCCATAAAAATTCATCATCATTTTAGTGTGGCGCTGTATGTATTTGCTTTGGTTGATGTGTTCCCAATTAGTGGGTATTAGCAATTGCCTCCTGAGCGTATAGAGCCAGGTAATATGAAGGGAAATTAGCTTCTTGTGAATTTTGTGCAACTCCTGTTCCGATATTTCAGGGTTAGTGAATTGGTTGCTTGCATAGGACATTACGTTACTGCCCCACATCCTGCTGCTATTTACAATGCCTCCCCAAATTTTGCGCGCCTCCCACAAGCGGTCATAAGCACTGTTGTTTTTGAAACCTACATAGAATGCCACCGCAGTGCCAATAAGCGAAACCGGCAACCAAGGAATTTTTATTGCATAAATATGCAGGTAGTGGGTGTATTCGATAAGGCAGGTAGTAGCTACAGCCCACAGGGTAAGCCACACCAAATGCCAACCTGCAAAACGCCACAAACTCTTTATTCCAAAGTTTTTTTGAATGAACATTAGTTAGTTTTTATAAACAGAAAATAGGGTAATGAAAAACCGGTATGTGATACCGGATATAACCTCGTGGTTCAAAATACAATGTTTTTGTAATGCGAATTAGCAATTATTTTTCATAGCATTTAAATTCCGACAGGTCGGAAGGGCCGCTCGAGAGTATCATTTATCTCTTCCTGTTTCTACCTCAGCAAAGTCACACTTCCTTTCATCAGCCTTACATCATCATCGGTAATGCCCGAAACTTCAAGAGTGTAAACATATACGGCAGGCTGCAACGGTTTGCCTTTGAAAATGCCATCCCATTTAAAGTCAATGTCATACGTGTCGTACACCTTTTGTCCTGTGCGGTCAAAAATCTTCAGGTTTAAAAAATCTATATCCTGCTTGTTTCCAAACAACTCAAAGTAATCGTTGTAGCCATCGTTGTTGGCGGTAAAAACATTGGGCACAAACAATTGAAGAAAGGGGTTTACCTGCACAACATGCGCGGCAGTGTCTTCGCAGGGGCCGTTGCGCACGGTAAGCGTAATTTGGTATGTGCCCGAAAGCCGGTAGCCGTGGGGCGCAGGGTTTTCATCGCTGCTGTAAGTGTTATCGCCAAAATCCCAGATATAGGTGCTGCCTGCTGGCGTGCTGAAATTGTTCAGCGGAAAAGAAAACACCGAGTTAAAAACCGCAGGAGCGCCAACCGTAAACGCAGCAGTGGGAGTAGGGTAAATAGTTACTTTAAACGTATCGGAATAAGCTACGCATGAATTGTGATTGTTGTTATAGGCAGTAAGAAAAACATAATGCTCGCCTGTTTCTTCGGCAAACAAAGGCAGGGTGCCGTCATATGTAGTAATGCGGGTAACCTGATTATTATGCAAAATGCTCCACTCAAAAGTTGAGTTGGCAATAAGCGTATCTACCGAAAAATAAGTAAGAATAGAAGTGCAGGCGGCAGTGTCGGCAGGCGGCAGGTTGGCGCTCGGTGTTTGGTAAACATTCACATCAAAGCGCGCGGTATCCGAAGGGCAGCCATTCACACCCTGCGCAACCATCCAGCCATTGTAAGTGCCGGGGGTGGCATATATATGAACGGGACTGGCAGCAAACAAATCATACTGTCCATCGCCAAAGTAAGTATTGTAAATACCTATGGGAACCACACCCGCGTTCTGACCGATAACGGTAATAAAACTATCGGTGCAGCCCGCTGCCGGAACCGAAACAGAAAGAACAGGATTAGGAAGAACCGTGATGGTAACGGTATCGGAATACGCCACGCACGCAGGGTTGTTGTTAGAGTAGGAGGTAAGCGAAATAAAATGGGCTCCTGTATCCTGTGCAAAAAACTGCAGGCTTCCGTTTAAGGTTGTTGCAGAAGTATTTTGCCCGTTGTGAAGAATACTCCATTCATAAGTTGAATTGGAATAAAGGGTGTCTGTCGAAATAGTTGTAAGAATGTTATTGCAGGAAGTAGAGTCGGCAGGAAGTAAAGTTGCGCTTGGTGTTTCATACATCACCACGTTAAAACGCGAAGTATCCGAGCGGCAACCGTTGGTTCCCCAAGCTGTCATCCAGCCAGAGTAATTGCCGGGAACTGAATACGAATGGGAGGGATTCGATGCAATAAAATCATATGTGCCATCGCCAAAAGAAGTGTGATAAGCACCCGCAGAAATGTTGCCTGTGTTTTGACTGTTAATGGTGATGACACTATCGGCACAACCTATTGCAGGAGCAGTAGTAGAAAGTATAGGGCCCGGATTTACCTGCACCATTAAATTATCGGATTTGATTCTGCACTCGCAGTGCATAATAAGCCCCACCAAATAATTTCCTGCGGTGTCATAAGCATGTGTCATAACAGAATCGCTGGGCACAGGCTGCGAAAAACTACCGTCACCATAATCGTAAGTAACCACACAACCCGGAATAACCGAAGCAGAAAAACGGAAAGTATCAAACACACAGTTTTGAAAAGTATCGGCATACAGCACGGGAATAAAATTCGCCTGGTGGACTACCACCGTTTGGCTTACACTATCATAACGGTTACA
>JAZKEP010000097.1:0-4535 GCA_040387015.1 Bacteroidota bacterium | reverse complement strand
CCTGACAGATACTTGTATTTACCTGACTGGCAGAGTTCGGACGTACTGTAAGATTTGTAACAACTATGCTGTCGCATCCGTTAGAGGCAACGAGAGTATCCCGATAGGTTCCGGGAGTTGTTCTCAAAGCGCCACCCACAAAAAGGCTTTTTCCCTGACAGATACTCAAATTTCTGAGAGTAGTAACTGAAGACCTAACCACAACCGTGGCAAACGCTGTGTCTGTTAGAATAACTCCGCTACAACTGGCTGAATCATATCCAATAAGCCTGACCTGATATGTCCCGGGATTGATAAAAGTATGGGTGGGGTTTTCAAGAGTGGAAGTTCCTCCATCTCCAAAAGTCCACAACCAGGAAGTAGCATTCACTCCTATATCTGAAAAATTCACAATCAAAGGAGCGCACCCCTGGGCCGGAGAGGTTTGCACCTCAACATTTACAGCCGAAATCTGGAAATCAAATTTCAGCGCTCCTAAGTTACAGTTGTTGCTGTTATTGGTATTAGACCAAACGCCCGGTGTGGTCGGAAATAAAGAGTTAGCACCGCAGCCTGCACAAACCGCCTGATAAATTGCGCCTCTTTTATCAAAGCGGCTGGTTCCGCCATCCACATGTTCCTGCGAGCCATTTCCGCCAAAGAAGGTTGCATATTCAAGAAAACTTGCATCAGGACCAAGCACGATGAAGTAAAAATCACTCCCATCAGTAGTAGTTTGGAAAGCTCCTGCCGTTGTAGGCATACCCGAAGTGGTACCGGCAATACTATTCCAGGAGGTGTTTACACTTCCGCCCCATCCTGAAGCATAGATGTGACCGCATACATCTACTAAGAAAGCAGTAGGTGAAATATTGGTAGTGGTAGTTCCAAAACCAAAAGTGGTAGAAAACAAGGTGGCATTTAGATCATTGGAAAGCTTATGAATGAACTGTTTTGTATTCGGATTGGAATAAACTCCACCTGTTACCGGGTATATACCTCTGGTTTGCCCGAAAACATACACATTATTAAAGCGGTCTAAATCTACAAAGTAAGTTTGGTCATAGGAAGTTGTACCTATATAGGTTGTACGGGTTAACACCGTACCTGTATTATTAATTTTGGAAATATATCCATCGACCCCTCCCCTTGCTGTTGAAAACAGGGCACCTGTGGTAGAGGCTAAATTCGTACTGGTTGTTCCTCCGCATACAAAGAGATTGTTGCCTGCGTCCAACTTAAGTGAATACCCCGCGTCTACACCGATTCCGCCTAAATAAGAAGACCATGTAAGAGCCGAAAGGTTGGTGTTCATCTTGAAAACAATAGCATCTTGTGTACCTGCGAAAGCGGGTTGAAATACTCCCGCGGTAACGGGAAAGTTTGAAGACAGTGAGGAAGATGCTACATAAATATTATTCAGAATATCAACTATAACCTCACCGCGAAACTGGTCACCATAATTATATTGAAGCTGGGCTGTTGAATTTTGATTGATTCCATCATTGCCTGAACCACCCACAAAAGTAGAACCGCCTAAAGAAGTTCCGGCTGCGTTAAACTTGCTCACAAAAATATCGGTACCAAAGTTAAAATCGGCACCGTTGGCTGTAAAGTTAACGGCAATTCCTCCGTTAAAAGTACGGTCATACCCGGTCAATGTGGTCGGAAAGTTATTAGAACTGGTAGCACCCAACACAACCAATTCGTTGCTGCTGTTCACCACTAAACTGCTCGGTATTTCTGTATCTATACCTCCTAAATAAGTTGAAAAAATAAGGCCAGTGCCAGCGGGGTTAAATTTCGTGATACTTACATCAACCAGTCCTGAAAAACCTACCTGGAAAGCACCCAAAGTAGTAGGATACCCTATTCCGAAAACAATTCCTCCGGCATACAAATTACTTTGCAAATCGTAAGTAGCAGTAAACCCGAAATTATCAGAGGTTGAACCCGTATAGGTTGAGAATATCAATACCGGGTCTATTACTAAATCATACCTATTACTATAACCTGCAGGAAATTCGAAGCTTAGCTGAGATCCATTTAACTTATACCGGCACTCTACAGCCACCTCCTGCCCGCTAATAATCTGGTAGGCATACGGCTTTTGTTCAATAACCGTATTTACAGATGTAACCAAATGCAAATTCCCATTTTTCAAATAGATATTATCTAATCCTTCATATTCCACCTGAATTGGAGAAGGATCACTTCCTGCATGAACAATAAAATCATACTTCATCCTATTCTCCTGTGTTTCGGCATCAGGCGAAGCATAGAATTTTAAGTCTATGCCTGGATAAATACCGGAATAAGAAAGCTTTTGATAGGAGTAAACTTCCGATGCCCAATTGGCAGTATTATCACCTATATAATAGTTGCGATAGTCAGAATAAACTCCATCTGCCGAAATATTTACGGAAGGCGAGGCATTATTAAAATGCAATTTAAAAGCATGTGCTCTTATCTGAGAATTAGCAGCACCTGCACCGCTAGTGACAGCTCCGTGCTTAGCCTCATGAAGCGCCTCCAAGTCGGTGCCGTTCAAAAGAGAATAAGTTACAGCGTTTTTCTCAAAAAACATGGCTGCATCACTCAGTTCGAGCTTATACTCAACATTGGGGTGCCATTGATTTTTGTTTTCGATAAACCGAATGCTCTGCGATGATGCCGCTATTGTTTGGCCGGCAGAGTAAGGCACAACCGTTTGCGCAAACAAAGCCGATACATAAAACACTGCAAATAGGAGCAAAGTAATTCTTGAGTTGGTGAAAGTTTTTGTCATAAAATTTATTTTTTTAGTGTGAAGGGTGTGTAAGATATTCAATATATCTTCAAAAAACAAGATGAGCCCGGATTAAATTAGGTTGCTTTGAGTTATAAATACATTGAAGTATGTGAATTACACTTAAGGTTTCACTTTTCGATGCGAAATGATTTCTTTGCTATGGATGAAATTGTCAAGCAAAATATCTTTAGATGCATATCGCCTGTTATGCACCGCCAAAGGGATGGCAGAGTTATTTGAAGAGCGAAAAGATATTTGTGCTAAATATGTTCATGCCACTTCGCGCGGCCATGAAGCTATACAACTGGCTGCTGCTTGTCAGCTAAAACCTCAGGATTTTGTTTTCCCTTATTACCGCGATGATGCGATGTTGCTGGGTATGGGGTTTACTCCCTTTGACTTGATGCTTCAGTTGTTTGCAAAAAAGACGGATTATTTTTCAGGGGGAAGAACGTATTACTGTCATCCAAGCTCAAATCGCAATGACCTTCCAAAAATTCCGCATCAAAGTTCTGCTACGGGTATGCAGGTTATTCCTGCCACCGGAGCAGCACAGGGAATTCTTTACCGTGAACAGCAAAAAATAGATCAGCATAAAAAAAGCGAAGCACCGATCGTTATCTGTTCATTAGGCGATGGCGCCCTTACCGAAGGAGAGGTGAGCGAAGCTTTTCAAATGGCGGTGCTGCACAATTACCCTGTTATTTATCTGGTGCAGGATAATGAATGGGATATATCAGCACACGCATCGGAAGTCCGAGCACAGGATGCTTCGCAGTTTGCGAAGGGTTTCAAAGGATTGAAAGTAGAGAGCATTGACGGCACCGATTTTGAAGAATGCTTTGAAACCCTGAACCGTGTGGTAAACGATGTGCGCACCCATCGGGGGCCTTACCTGGTACATGCAAAAGTCCCTCTGCTAAACCATCATACCAGCGGGGTGCGCAAAGAATGGTATCGTTCTAAAGAAAATTTGGAAAATGATGCCCAGCGCGATCCTTACAATCACTTAAAAAAATATTTGCTACGCGAAAAAATTGCTACTTCAAATGATTTGAAGAAAATTGAAGCAGATGCAAATCAACTGGTGAAAGAAGATTTTGAGCGCGCTTTGCAGGAGCCGAATCCTACCGAAGAAGATTTAACCACGCACATCTTCGCTCCTACTTCTGTTACAGAAGAAAGAGGAGAACGCTCGCCTGCCAGGGGACAAACGGTAGTAATGGTGGATGCTGCTTTACATGCAGTTGATGAAATCATGAAAAAAAATCCTGAAGCGCTTTTATATGGTCAGGATGTGGGTGGAGAACTCGGTGGCGTTTTTCGCGAAGCTGCTTTGCTTGCAAAAAAATATGGCGATAAAAGAGTATTCAATACTCCCATTACCGAAGCTTACATTATAGGCTCTACTGTTGGCATGAGTGCCGCGCAATGCAAGCCGATAGTTGAAGTACAGTTTGCCGATTACATTTTCCCCGGTGTGAATCAACTCTTTACCGAAATTTCGCGTTCCTGTTATCTCAGCAACGGAAAATTTCCGGTTCAAACTTTAATACGCATTCCTATTGGTGCGTATGGTAGTGGTGGCCCGTATCATTCTTCATCGGTAGAAAGTTTTGTGTTGCAGATTAAAGGAGTAAAAGTGGTTTACCCTTCTAATGCAGCCGACATGAAGGGTTTGCTGAAGGCGAGTTTTTATGACCCCAATCCAGTGGTTTTATTTGAGCACAAGGGTTTGTATTGGAGTAAAGTGCCAGGCACGCTT
>JAZKEP010000096.1:3506-11816 GCA_040387015.1 Bacteroidota bacterium | reverse complement strand
GTGGCGTTCGCGGTTCCATCCATGGCGTTCGCGGTTCCATCCGTGGCGTTCGCGGTTCCATGCGTGGCGTTCGCGAGACCTTCCGTGGCGTTCGCGTTTCCTTACTGCTAAATTTTCAAGTTGTTTTTGGTGATTTTACAGGAAAAAGGCGGTGAATTGGAGGAAGATTGGAGATTTAGCAGATGATGGAATGTGATAAATAAGAGAACGGACCCAAAGTTCGACCCTTTCGATTAAGCATCTATTACTGATGTTACTAGAGAAATACAATATCCCTGCCTGAACGAACGGGCAGGCTTTACTATGGATCCCGATAGCTATGGGGACCGTTTAGGATGATAAATTACATTCACTTGAACTGCTGTGAGAAGGTGCAAATACAGGCTCTACTCCTTTAAAGTATCCCAGCGCCCTGCCCCATCTACGAAATAGGTAAGACCATCACTCATTACATGGAACTCGGTATCGCGCGCTTCATTATAATAACTGCGCTTTACAAATACAGGGCGGTCATACTCATTGGTGAGAAACACCAACAGCGCCCTCATGCTGCCGGGTATTTCATTTAGCCAACGCGGCTCATCTTCTTTTTCAAATGCCTTGCTCATAGTTTAGTAAAGCGCAAACTTTATGCCTGTGTATGACTTATTTATCTACGAAAGGGAACCTCCATCGGCATTGGAAACAGAACTTCCCTTAAAATGCTTAGTGATAAATTCAATGAATTGCTCTTCGCCCATTTTATTGGAAGTGCTTTCGGTGGAAACTGCATTTTTATACTGCGGCGTTTGAGCAAGGTATTTAATAAATTGCTCCTGCACCTGGCCTGTTCCGGTAACATGCACCTCGTCCACATTCACCATGATGGCGGCTATTTCCTTGAAGAATTTATGAGTTAAAGCAATTTCCTGATGATTAGAAGAGCTTTCGTTTGAGTTGCTGTCCGTTTCGGGATTTTTAGCATGACCCAGGATAATAAAATTACCATTATCAATATTCTCCTTACCTGCAATGATGGCATAATGAGAATCCATCCATATACCAAACTGTTTTTTCTTTAATTCTGACATGCTTACTTTTTTATTATGAATGAACCTTCACAGAAACAAAAATAGGCTACCCGAACACTTGTGCTGTTACACAATTCTCTCCAAAAATTACATAATTCCTTTTTTCGCAGCGATGGAGTGGATGAAGTTTAATCATATTTACTTCGCTCGTTTCCATTCCCTTTTGGTATTCTTTTTGTCCCAAAAGATAACGAACTACTCTATGAGGAAAAATTTACTTGCCATTATCGCTATTGGACTTTTTGTTGCCTGCTCTGCCTTTACGGTAATTGATTACATGTGTATTCATTTACCCGTGCAGTCCTATAACTATGAGCAGATAATGTTGCCGCCTGATGTGGTGAGCAATTTAGCTACCACCGATAATATGGACTCGACCAACGTTATCACCGATGCAGGTGCCACGTTGGGGCGGGTGTTGTTTTATGATGTAGACCTTTCAAGAAACAACACCATCGCCTGCGCCAGTTGCCATTTACAGGAGTTTGCATTTTCGGATACAGTGGCCTTCAGCATAGGTTTTAATGGTGGATTAACTGCCCGTAATTCCATGGGTCTTAGCCATGCGCGCTTCCGTATTGGTAAGAAATTTTTCTGGGATGAACGTGCCGCCACTTTAGAAGAACAGGTGTTAATGCCGATAAAGGATGGGATAGAGATGGGGCTTACACTGGACACGCTGGTTGTCCGCTTATCTGCTAAAGCAATATATCCTCCGCTATTCCTGGCTGCTTTTGGTACCTCAACAATAGATTCTGCCCGCGTGGCTAAAGCACTCGCTCAGTTTATCCGCAGTATGAACACCTATGGCAGCCGCTACCGGTTGGGGCTGGATTCTACTACTATTACAAGCCCTGCCACTACCCCCTTCGCTAATTTCACCGCGGAGGAAAATGAAGGTAAGCGGTTGTTTATGGATGCTACCCGTATTAACTGCCAGGGTTGCCACATTCAAAATATGTTTGTATCCAGAGGGTCACAGAATACCGGGCTGGACTCCGCTTACACCGATAATGGTGCAGGCACTATCACAAACGATTCGACTAAGAACGGAAAATTCAGGGTTCCCTCACTCATGAATATTGCGCTGACAGCACCCTACATGCATGATGGCCGTTATAAAACATTGGAAGAGGTGATTGATTTTTACAGCGATTCCATTCATCGTCACGCTAACCTTGCCAGAAGCTTGACGGATACCATCACAGGCCTCCCAAAACGCCCTCATTACTCGGCCAGTGAAAAGAACGCACTGAAGGCCTTTCTGCTTACTTTAACAGATACGCTAATTACCACCGATGAGCGCTGGAGTAACCCTTTTTGTGTTTCCCCTTCTACTGCTATAGCGGAAATAAAACCCATGCTTTATATAAACCTTTATCCTAACCCTGTGGCAGCGAGTGAAAACCTGCAACTCGACCTGATTGCCGGCAGCGATTTCCTTGGAGACATTCGCATGCTGGACAGGCAAGGCAGGTTGGTGTATAGCAAAGAAGCAATATTTAAAACCGGCAGTAACCACGTGGATATAGCCGCCATGAATTGCACTCCCGGTATTTATATATTGAGTTTAACCAGGAACAATACGCAGCTATTCAGCAAGAAAATGATGATTAATTAGCACCTGCATCACCTTTTTAGTTGCTGAGAATATCTCGCTTAGCCTTTATTCATTTTTCTGCAGAAGTTATTTGCTCTTTGACCCGTGGCAAGCACTTCCGCAGAGTTCAAAGCAACTTATAGTCTTGTTTTTGGAATAGATCCCTTATTAGCTTATTGTAATATAATGCCGATGGCATAATATTTTCTATTTTCTGTTCACAAGAAATACTCCTCCTGATTTACTAAAAATATGATACCATGGAAAAGAAAGCCGAAAACAAACCTAGTGAGCCTGAACAAAAACATGAACAACAAAAAGTAAACAAGCAGCTAGAAGAAGGGAAGGGAGAAGAAAACACAACTTCCAGCGGGGACAAAGAGTCTGCTAAAAATTTAAGTATTGAAGAAGAAGAAGAACGCAACCGAGGGCTGGAAAAAACTCACCAATCTCAGCATCAGCCTTTACCCGGTGAAAACTCTGATGAAGCCAAAGGAATAGCCGATGAGGAATCGCAAGATTGTGAAAAAGACAATACTCCTTAGATAATGTGAATGAACAACCACATTTGGCTCTTTCGACTTTAATAAATCTAATTAGTGGCATCCTACAATCACTGGCAATTGCTTTCACCCACGCCAATTTCTTCTTTAAGTTAGTTACACTCATCTAGTCTTTACGAATTAATACATGTGTAATTAGCTGCTGAGGCTTTACAACCTCAGCAGGTCTTAAATTACTCATATATCCCAAAAATTTGTAGAAATCTTAAGCCTTATTGTGTGTAAAATTCCCCTGCCGCAATGGTATATTACTTGCAACTCCAAGACAGTATTGTAAAATAAAAAAATGAGAAATTATGAAAAAGCTAAGTGTGATATTAACTGCGATTCTTCTAACTACTGCTTATTCATGTAATAAGCTAAAACATGTAAAGTTCACCGTTCCGTTTACAGCCGAAATGACGGTGCCTAAAACCGATGTGATAAACACTACACATACCGTATTTTCAGATACTGTGGAGACTAACATAAATACAATAGCCAGCGATAACAAAACCAGCAAAGACCTTGTGCGAAGCGTTAAGTTCGATGAGGTGGTTTTAGTTATTAAGGAGCCTGCTGACCAAACCTTCGATTTTGTAAAAGATTTTCATGTATATATCTGGACCCCGGGGCAACCTGAGGCAGAGGTATCCTTTAAGACCGATATGAGCGAAAACGGAAGGGAACTAATAATGGATATAAATGATAGGGAGTTTAAACAGTACTTTGTATCCGATTGGTTTCAGATAAAGGCCACGGCTTATACTACCAAGCCAATTGTACAAGACATCAAAATTGACGCTAAAATAAAGGCGCGTTTCGAGGCTGACTTACTGGAAATATTTAAGTAACACAACTTAATATTGATTGTTAAAAGACCCCGTCATTCTGGCGGGGTCTTTTTGTTTGGTCATCTCACAACTATATGAGTTGCTAGAATTGGTAAGCACGGCACAAGAAATGATATTATGTAGGCTAAATGAAAAGAAATGTCTCTTTCCGCGCTTAGACTTGCAGGAGCTTTAGTAGAGGCATTGCCTACCCCTGGGCTCCTTTATGTTAAATACAAAGGCTCAGAACACACCCTCATATTGGGAAATACTTTACACAACCGGACTTGTAAAGCCTTCTGTTCAACTTGGTTTACTCAACCATCAATGGCTTTTTATATAATTTTTCAGGTTCCTTTTCCGTTTTACTTTGACAAAACGAAACATTTGAAGTACCTTAATTTCATTATTGTTCACTATTACCTAACCATTATAAAAGCACCCAGCAGCGCACAGGCAATAAAGGAAGCCTGAAAGAGAAGAAAGAATAAATAACAAAACTAAAGAGTTATGAAATCTACTTGTCACAACAGTCCGGTAAACCATTACAGCAACGGTTCATATTGCTCAACCTGCTTTAGACCGCAAACAAAACCGAAAAGAGGTATTTGGATTCTCTATTTAGGTCTTCCCTTAATACTGCTAATGTGCTTCGGCATGGTAAAAGCACCGAGCATTAATGAAACGGTAGGCATCTATGGGGTTTACACCCACACTATAATAAATGATATAGTACCCACCGACAGCAGTGTTCTTTCGGAATTGGTTAAAAACAAAAGCGTTTTGGCCTCTGTGGCAGTAGCGCAGGCCCGCATTGAGAGTGCCAATTACACCAGCGATATGGCTGTAAACAACAAAAACCTATTCGGTATTAAGGTTCATAAATGCAAATATGTCACCGGTAAAAGAAACGGCCATGCAACTTTCGCTTCCTTCCGCGATAACATAGCTTGTTATTGCGAAATACAACATCGCTATTTGCGCAAAATAGACGGCTCTTATGCCGAAGACTCACTCTATTGCCAAAAAGTGAAAGAGATGAAATAGTCTGAAGAAATTAACCAAACTGCAATAGCGAAAACAAAAAAGTTTAGGAAGCTTTGCGAATAGGAACGTTCAAAGTAGACAAGTGATGATTGATGTTGGTTTCGGCTTTGCCCCTAAGCAGTTCATCAAATATCTCAAGCTTTTGTTCCAATTTTTTGTAGGAGTTAAGAAACTCGTTGTAGTTGGTGCTTCCAAAACGATTTACCGTTTCCTCAGTAACAGGCACATCTACCGCCACCAGAAACGCCAGTTCTACATTCATAACCGCACAGAACCTTTTAAGAGTTTCTAAACGGGCATTGTTTGCTCCCTGCTCTAGGCAGCTGTAGGCCTGTTGAGTTATATTCATAGAGGTAGCAACCGCAGTTTGTTTCCAACCGCGCACTTCACGTATCTTCCGGATTCTTGAGGCGATAATCATAGTATAGGTTTTTTGGGGTTGTTTGGTAAATGCTTTGGCTTGTTTAATACCAATCTTATGCCGTTTACGACAAGTTGCGTAAAAAGGTTACAAAAGCCTTGACATGTAAGGGTTTCAGCAGTTTCTAAAGAGGCCAGCGACAGCTGACCCATGAAAAAAAGCCTTCGGAAATGGGAAAGGCAATATCAAAACGGAAGGATTCAGTAGGCTTTAAATGTTAAAAACATGTTTTAAAACTACTATCTCCAACCCATGCACAGAAACTTTATACTAAAAAAGCCGCCTGTTTTAACAGGGCGGCTTTTAAATATTTTATTGAATGTTAAGGTTAAAACATTGCCGGGCAATGGCCGGGGTGCGGCTTTTTACGGAAACTTCCCTGATACATGATGGATACTTCAGGAGCACCCACTGTTTTTGAAGACGGCATAAGTTTAGAGATATTGATATCGTAACTTAAGCCACAGGTAAAGCCTTTTATATCCATTCGGCCGCTCACAATTACAGCATCTAACAAACCTCTGTACTGAGCACCGAAGTATAAAGCGGTTCTGCTCAGTTTAACGTTACCTACCAGCGTTTTTAAGTGGCAGCCTACGTTAATTTCGTATGCCGAGCCCTGCGCCAGGAACATAAAGTTAGGCATTACCGCAACTCTGCTGCTTAAGGGTAGAGACATCCCTCCATGAAGGGTTATCTTCATCGGCAGCTTTTCGCTTCTGCCTTCCAAGTTATTAACCTGGAAAGACACTTTGGGCTGATTGATGTGGCTTAGTCCAAAACCTACAAAGTAGTTAGCATGTTTACGGGTAATGGCGCTGAACAATAATCCAAGGCCCGCATCGGCAAACATCACTTTGGTTCTACCGAAGTTTTCGGTAGTTCCGTTAGGATCCACAGTGCCGCTGTTATAATCATATTGCGAATCGAAAATTGCTTTTGACGGGTTGATGCTACGGTGGTTGAAACCTCCCTGCAAACCGGCAGACAATTGCATGGTACCTTTGCGGTTAAGCATAAAGTGGTAGGCAAACGATAAATCAACCCGATTGGAGTTAAGACTTACCTCTCCTGCCTGATCCGAGAAAAAGGAGATACCTAAACCTGCAAAGCTGTTTTGCTTAGTGATTTTGCCGAGGCTCATATCAGCACCGCCTGCGAAGGTGCGATAAGTATTGCCCGATGCCACTGTCATCCACTGGGTTCTGAAATTTGCATAAGCCCTGTAATCGCCTTCATTCATGCCCGCCAGTGCCGGATTAAGCACCAAAGGAGATGCATTGTATTGCGAAAAGTGAATATCCTGCGCTCGAAGCGAGGTAAAGCAAACTATCATCATGGCGATACACGCCAGTTTTCGGGTTAAATATTGTCTCATGGTATGTCCGCGTTTCCGGGTTAAAAAATTTTCGGATAATTAAATCTGGTTGTTAGGGTTAAAAGAAACTTCATCTCTGTTAGGAACTCCATCTTCTCTCCTCTTCATACCTGTTTCGTTACGAAGCAATTCTTCATACACCGAAATACGATTTGTCAACTTTTTATACTCATTCACCACACCCGATAGATTCAACGAATCGAACATTTTCATGTTTTCGTCATTAATGTTCAGGTCGAACGCGAGCAGGAAAGCCATTTCAATTTTCATCACCTCGCAGAAACGCTGCATGGTTTCCATCTTAAGGTTTCCGCTTTTGGTTTCGAGGCAGCTGTAAGCCTGTTGAGTAATTTTCATTTCCTGTGCGGCAGCAGCTTGTTTAAAGCCTCTGTACTCACGAATTTTGCGAAGTCTCTCTTGTAGTGTCATTGTGTTTATTGTTTTAGATTGATTGTTTAGAAAAATTTAGTTTGTGTATCGTGTTAATTGATTTGTATTCCACTATCTTACTAACGTAATATTTGAGCTCTTTGTTACATTAAAACCATTATCGCACTTGCCTCCCAATGAGCATACATACACCGCCACAGGAGCCGGTTGACCCTTAATAGTGCCATCCCATCCCTCACCTATATTCGTAGTTTCGTATACGACCTCGCCCCATTGGTTAAATACCCTGAAATAGGAAAGGCTGGAAAGGATTTTTGAGCGCAATAAAAACTTGTCGTTTAACCCGTCATTATTAGGGCTGAATATGTTCGGCAGAAACACTGCATTCGGATCGCAGGGAACTATCGTAACCATTACCGAATCAGTCGCTTTGCAGCCGTTTACATCGGTTCCTGTTACATACACAAACTGCGACTGTGAAGGGTAAGCATTCGTTAAGCGGCAATCAGTACAACTTAACTCATCGGGCGATGTCCAGCGATAGCTAAGGTCGTGTCTGGATGAAGCAAAGAGAGGAACCTCGGCTAAAGGTGTAGTGGTAACCGGTTCCGACACTTCCATTTCAGGATTCTTTATCACATGAACCGTGATAGTTGCTGTATCGGAGATACAGGTTCCACTTCCGGCAATTACCTGAAAAGTGGTGGTTCTGTTTAATCCAGTGATAACAGGGTTTGAATTATTGGGAGCTATTGCAAAGCCGGCCGGTGTCCAGTTGTATTGTATAGAAGCATCAGGCACTACCGACAACACAGGGTTCAGCTGAAAAGACTCCAAAGCACAAACACTCATATCTGCCATCGAATCCAGTTCTATCTTGTCAATTACGTTGACAGGAACTTGTGTTTTTGATGTGCACCCTAAACTATTGGCAGCAGTTACTTCATACACAACAGATTGAAGCGGTGTGCAAACCGGGTTTAACGAGGTAGAATCGTTCAAAAACAAACCGGGAGACCATTGAATACT
>JAZKEP010000096.1:0-3496 GCA_040387015.1 Bacteroidota bacterium | reverse complement strand
TATGTGCATTGCATGCAAATAAATCAACCGAAGAGTTGGCACAGACGGTTATAGGGCTAATTGAATTAAGCACCGGAAGACTATCCACCTGAATTGTCATTACTCCCGAAGTGCTGCATCCAAAATCATTCGTTGCGGTTATGGCAAATGCCGTGGTTGCCAGCGGCTGAATAACTACATTAGCGCAGGTATCACAACTTAGATAAAGCGAAGGTGACCAGGTATAACTTTCGTTGCTTAAAGAAACAGAAACAGAAGCCCCTTGACAAACTATAGTGTCATTAAGGTCTAGCGCAGGTACATCATATGTAACGATTGGAGCTAATTCATAAGGAACAGCACAGCCCACATGGTCAACCAAAACAAATTTAGGGTTGAATGTATTTACCGAAATATAGGTATGCTGAAACTGCTGTGAATCCATCACCAGGGTTCCGTCACCTAAATCGCACCACATAGATTTTACATTGGAAGAAATGGTTGACTGAAAGGAAACCGTTAGCGGCACACAGCCCGATGTAGGTAGTGCAGAGAAAGTTCCTGTAGGCCCCTGCACTTCAATCAAATTGGGATAGATAACTGTGTCCATACATCCATTCGGAGATTTGGTTATCATCTTAACTGTGAAAATGCCCGGATGGAAATAGATATGTGTAGGATTAGCAGAAACATCGGATGTTCCATCACCAAAATCCCATTTGTAAGTAAGATCGCTGCGGCTTGCAGTGCTACTGAAAACAGTAACAAAAGGAGGGCACGGAGAAAAGGTTTCGTTTACGGTAAAATCAGTGGTTATTTCCTCAATGCGTATATAGTTTACTTTGGTAATAGTGGAGGAACATCCCTGACCACCTGTAGCAGTCATCGTAATTGTATAGATGCCAGGGATGGCATACGAATGTGTCGGATTGGGGCCGGAGGATGTTTTACCGTCACCAAAATCCCATTTGTAAGTAAGATTCCAGTTAAAGATATTATGGAAACGTACCAACCCGCCAGGGCAACTTACTGTATCGGCCCTGAAGGACAAATTTGAGGGAGCTAAGCTTACCTGCGTCATTTGGGTAGCTTTCACCACACAGCCCGTAACAGTATCTGTTACAGTGAGTGACACATAGTAATTACCGCTGCTGTTAAAAGCATGCGTTGGGTTTTGTTCAGTACTTGCTGTTTGATCTCCAAAATACCAGTTAAAAGATGTTCCGCTAGTGGTGGTATTGACAAAGTTTATTACAGCACTTGTATCATTACAGCCCCCGGAAGTTTTGTCAATATCAAATGTTACACTGAACCCCTGCTTAACGACTATATAATTTGTCTTTGTAATTGCATTTGAACAGGCGCCATCATGTTGAGTGAGTTTTACAGTATAAGTTCCGGGATTCTGATAAACCTTAACGGGACTCAGCAATGCACTGTAAGTGCCATCGCCAAAATTCCATCCCGCAGTCCCCATCACATTCGAAAGGTTCGTAAACTGAATCTGTTCCCCTGTGCAGGCTTCGGTTTTGGAAGTGAATTCAGCTATAACCTGTCCAACACTTATCTGTTGAGAAGCAGTAGATGCACAACCGTTAGGGCTTGTCCCTATTAGTGTTACTGTTCTTTTTTCCTGAGAATAAGTATGCGTTGCATTGGAAGTAGTGGCTGTAACCCCGTTATCCAGATTCCAGAGATAGGTTAATCCGGAGCCCGAGGATGTATTGGTAAAAGAAACTAACTGAGATGCATTGCAACTTGAAGCCGGTGAAGCAGTGAAAGCGATAACCGGCTTAGCCAACACCTGTATGTAACCGTTTTTGTTGCTATTTGCGCTACATCCATTGGCATCCTGAACTACTAAAGTAATGTTGTAGGAACCGGTAGTATTATACACATGCCAGGGATCGGAAACATTGCTGGCAATGCCATTACCAAATCCCCACCCATAATTGGTAATAGCCGCATCACCAGGAACTACGTCATTAATAAGACGTAGCGTGTCCTTCTGACATACATTCGTTTGAGCAGCATGAAAATCAACCTGTGGTAAACGAAAAACTGTAATTGTTTTACTAATAGAGTCCTTCTGACCACCATAACTAGCCACCAGTTTTACCTGATAGACTCCGGATACATTAAATACGGCAGAAGGATTAGCGAGCGTAGATGTGTTACCATTACCGAAATCCCATGACCAGTTGGCATCGGAAGGTTGCGAATTGTTAGAGAAAGTAACTACTAAGGGAGAACAGCCCGAAAATTTGTCCGCACTGAATTCTGCATGCACGTTCGCAAACATGCCGGCAGAATGAAATATAAGTAGTGCAATTAGAAAACTTCTCATGACGTAATTTTGGGTGTGTTTACGCCTTAAGTAATTTATAGATTCTATTTGCTACACTTTTATAACAAGTTCGGACGTATGGATTAAAAGACTATCCTTTTACCGCACAAATCCATCCTTGTATTTCTCGTTTTGCACCTTACATTTTCCAATTTGCAGATAGAGAAACATCTTGTCTATACTGTTTCCCACCTATTCTAAAATGATGTTTAGAAGGTATTATCCGTAAATACGGTTTGGGTATCCTAAAATTGATGTAGAGTATGGCAGGATGTTCAGAGAACATCCTTTGGACTACTATCAGTCACTTGCTTTCTCAAGCGTAAAAGCAAAGGTAGTACCTACTCCTGTTTTACTGCGCGCATTAATAGTCTGCTGGTGTGCTTCTATTATGTGTTTTACAATGGCTAAGCCAAGCCCTGTGCCACCCTGCTCGCGTGAGCGATGTTTGTCAATCCTATAGAAGAGCTCAAACAATCTGGGAAGATGTTCTTCTAAAATTCCGATTCCGTTATCGGTAAGTTCTATTAGGATATTTTCATCCATATCATAGAAACCTGCCACTGTTTCTCCTTTTTCGTTACCATACTTAATCGAATTATCAAGCAGGTTGGTAATAACCTGACGGATTTTTTCTTTATCAGCCGTTACATAAAAAGGCTTGTCGCATCCTTTCTTAATACTGAAAACGATTTGTTTGGTCTTTGCTTTCAGTTCCATGCTTTCAAAAACATCCTTCATCAGCTGAGTGACATCAAAAATTTCTTTATTGATGGTCTCCTCTCCTCTTTCAATTCTCGAAATTTCATCTAAATCATCAACCAGGTTACTTAACCGGTCAATACTTTTTGAGGTCCGCTCTAAAAAGTGCTTCAGCACTTCAGGTTCATTCATGGCACCGTCTAATAATGTATGAACGTATCCCTGAATATTAAAGAGCGGAGTTTTTAACTCATGTGAAAGATTGGAGAGAAACTCCTTCCGGAACTTCTCCATCTTCTTTAAGTCGTCAATCTCCTGCTTTTTGTTTTCAGCCCAGTTTTGAACTTCGCTTTCTACTTCGGTTAAAGCATCCTCGCTGATATTCTCTCCAAGTGTATCTTTTACATCTTTCCCTAATTTAAGGTTGTGAATGTTCTTGTAAATGAGTTTGATTTTGCGGTATATAAA
>JAZKEP010000095.1:3679-5507 GCA_040387015.1 Bacteroidota bacterium | reverse complement strand
TACTCCGTCTTTATTACTTATAGCCCCTGCTCCCCCCCAAATACCTGTCGTTTTAAAACTGCTGCTTGCTTGAAGCGGTATAGCATCGAAATTAATCTCATTGATTCCATAAAGTGAAATAGGTGGCGGAGTTGTAGCGCTTCCAATGCCCAGTAACCAAATGTTATCATTTTTCTGCGCTTTACTAAGAACACTTACTAATAACAATATGAATACAATAATTTTCTTCATGCTATAAGTAATTTTCTTTTTGGTTCCGCACCTTCTCCGCCTCGTAACCTTGCGGTTCATCTTGCAATATAATGAAAGCGCACTACCCCTTCTCCGCAGTTTATCATAGGAAATACTTTCATACTAAAATCCACACAAATCAACTTGCCAAACCTTAAAACAAACCTTACTTTTACGCCATGACCCTTCTCAAAAAAATCCTTCTCTCCATCACAGTCTTTGTTGCTGTGCTTTACATCGCTCTTTGCTGCCTTATTTATTTCTATCAGGAAAAAATGATTTTCCATCCCACTGCTCTGCCGGCTCATTTCAAATTTCACTACAACGGCAACTTCACCGAAGTAAATATTTCTGCTTTTGATGGTAAAAATTTACACGGACTTCTTTTTAAATCCGACTCATCAAAAGGGCTCGTGTTTTATCTTCATGGCAATGCAGGCGCGCTCGATACCTGGGGCGATATAGCCGATACCTACACGGCATTAAACTACGACATTTTTATTCTCGACTATCGTGGCTTCGGTAAAAGCGAAGGCATCATTTTTAGCGAAGAACAATTCTATAAAGATGTGCAGGCTGCCTATGATTTAATGAAGAAGGACTATCCCGAAAACAAAATTGCTGTAGTTGGTTATTCCATCGGCACCGGCCCTGCCGCTATGCTTGCTGCTAATAATAACCCGAAGCAATTAATTCTGCAGGCACCTTATTACAACCTCACCGATGTTGGAGAACACATGTATCCCTCCGTTACACCTAACTTTCTTCTCAAATATAAATTCACTACAAACGAGTTTATTCAAAAAACAAAAGCTCCCGTAGCCATCTTTCATGGCGATTCCGACCAGGTTATTTACTACGGCTCTGCACTCAAACTCAAAGACCATTTTAAGCCGGGCGATACCCTCTTCACGCTTCAGGCGCAAGGCCATGGTCACATGAACGAGAATGAAGTATATCAAAAGGAGTTGACGGTACTTTTAAATTGACAACAAAAAGCAGGCAACTATTTTTGCTTTTTATAAAAACTGCTTTACTTTAGCCATACATAATAACAGCGTCCCTGTTATAAGTGGAGCAGCTTCGCAAGGAGCTGCTTCTGTTTTTATTGAGTATTCCTCATAATTTAGGTAAACGGATTGTCATTCTGAACGAGGCTTTGCGAAGTGAAGAATCTTGTATTTGATTTATCCTTCAGAAATACGCAACGACTCTCCATTTGTGGGTATCTAAATAGCATTTTCGTCCGCTCACCCAAATTCAAAACATCCTTCTAAATTCGCCCTTGCATTTCAATTCTCAAATTCTCAAATTCTCAAATTCTCAAATTCTCAAATTCTCAAATTCTCAAATTATCTAATTCTCAAATTCTTCTATGGAATACAGACGTCTCGGAAAATCAGGCCTTCAGGTTAGTTCACTTTCACTCGGCAGTTGGGTCACCTTCGGTGCACAAATCAGCGATGACGTAGCCGAACAACTTATGATAAAAGCCTACGATGCAGGCGTTAACTTCTTCGACAATGCCGAAGTATATGCCCTTGGCAAAAGCGAAGTAGTCATGGGTAACATCCTCAAAAAAATGAACTGGGACCGC
>JAZKEP010000095.1:856-3669 GCA_040387015.1 Bacteroidota bacterium | reverse complement strand
ACCTGGATGGTTTCCAGCAAAGTATTTTGGGGGCGCACAAACCCGCTCAAACCCAACCAGCGCGGCCTCATGCGCAAGCATGTGGTAGAAGCCTGTCATGCAGCTCTTAAAAGATTGCAGGTAGAGTATCTCGACATGTATTTCTGTCACCGTCCCGATGTAAACACCCCCATTGAAGAAACCGTGTGGACCATGCACAATCTTATCACCCAGGGCAAAATTCTTTATTGGGGAACCAGCGAATGGAATGCGCAGCAGATTACCGAAGCGCATTACTGGTGTGCAAAACATAATCTCATCGCCCCGGTGATGGAGCAGCCTCAATACAACATGCTTCACCGCAACTTTGTCGACCGCGATTATCTGCCCCTCTATGAAAGCTTCGGCCTGGGCACTACCATCTGGAGCCCGCTGGCAAGTGGTTTACTCACCGATAAATATTTTGATGGAAGCACGGTGGGCGAAACCCGTATGGATACCATGGCCTGGCTTAAAGAGCGCGCGCTTGGCGATATGGACAAAGTCGAAAAGGTGAAAAAACTATATCAGCTATCGAAAGAAATTGGTATTTCGCTCACGCACTTAGCTTTATGCTGGTGTTTGAAGAATAAACATGTGTCCACCGTTATTCTCGGTGCATCTAAAGTTTCTCAGTTAGAAGAAAACCTAAAATGCTATGATTCATTACCCAAGCTGACCGATGAGGTAATGCTAAAGATCGAAGAAATTTTGCAGAATAAGCCACAATTGGTTGTTTTTTGAGAAAAACGCATAAAATAGTAATCGCAAACGGCCGGGAAGTCTTTGCAAAAGGCCCGACAGTCTTTGCAAAAGTCAGGACAGTCGCTGCAAGAAGCAGGACAGTCGCTGCAATGGCTTGGGCAGTCTCTGCAAGCGTCAGGACAGTCTCTGCAAACGCCACGGCAGTCTCTGCAAGCCCGAGGGAAGTCTCTGCAAACGCTAGGGTAGTCTCTGCAAGCCCCGGGACAGTCTCTGCAGACGGAAGAGCAGTCTCTGCAAGCGCCAAGGCAGTCGCTGCAGACGCCCGGGCAGTCTTTGCAAGCCCCAAGCCAGTCTCTGCGGTCGTCAAGGCAGTCTTTGCAAGAGCCAGGGCAGTCTCTGCAGGCGGCAAGGCAGTCGCTGAGAATGGGAGGGAAGTCGCTGCAAAAGGAGGAATGGCCTTGCGAAACGAAAGACCTTGTATATAAATTACGAAACCTAAAGCATAATAAACATAGCTAACCATGCAAACAACTACTACACAACTTCTGGACGGAAAAAAACTGGCAGAAGAACTAAAGCTCGAAATCAAAACGCAAGTCGAACAACTCATAGCTAAGGGAGGAAAAAAGCCACATCTCGCAGCTATTCTCGTTGGTAACGATGGCGGTAGTCTTACGTATGTCGGCCATAAAGTAAAAGCCTGCGAGCAGGTTGGCTTCAATTCAACGCTCCTTCATTTTGACGATACTATTACCGAAGAGTCATTGTTGAACGAAGTTCAAAAACTCAACAACGATAACGATATAGATGGCTTCATCGTTCAGCTTCCTTTGCCTAAACATATCAATGCCGAAAAAGTAATCATGAGTGTGGATCCTAAAAAGGATGTTGACGGCTTCCACCCTGTAAACGTTGGTAAGGTTGCTTTAGGTCTTCCTGCATATGTTTCGGCAACTCCGCTGGGTATCACTAAAATTCTCGAGCGTTATAATATCGTTACCGAGGGAAAACACTGTGTCGTAATCGGCAGAAGCAACATTGTAGGTCGCCCTATGAGCATCCTCATGAGTGGCCAGTCAAAAACAGGCAACGCAACCGTAACCGTTTGCCATAGCAAAACAAAAAACCTTAAAGAGATAACCCTTCAGGCCGATATTATCATTGCCGCGCTCGGCAAACCTGAATTCCTTACTGGTGAGATGGTAAAAGAAGGGGCCGTAGTAATTGATGTGGGCACTACCCGCGTCACCGACACAACATCAAAGAACGGTTGGCGTTTAAAAGGAGATGTAAAATTTGATGAAGTCGCTCCCAAATGCAGTGCCATCACTCCCGTTCCGGGTGGTGTAGGCCCCATGACGGTGGTTTCACTATTATTAAACACCCTAAAAGCCGCAAAAAATGAAATCTAAAACCGCAATTGTTCTCTTCTTGTCATTAGTACCTTGTACGCTCCTATTCAACTCTTGTAACAATAAAGATAAGCCCACTGCTGACAACGAAATTAAAGTAACCGGCACTGAAAGCTTCACCGATAGCGCCACTTCTTCCGTAAAAGTATTCGACATCAAAGGACGAATATGTATTCAGCAAACCAACACTTTCTACGAGTTGGTAGATGTGTATGAAGGCGCTGCAAAAATTCCTTTGCTCCTCAAAATCAGGAAAACAGAAATCTGTTTTGCCGATTCGGTTAACAACCATAAAGTGTACGAAGTAGAAGCACACAGTATTCTCGATACCAAAAACGTTCAATGGAACAATAAGTTTGTCGCCACTCAAATTGCATTTAAGGATAACACCTTGTTGGCCACACACGAGGGCAGCGATGCCGAAGAAGATTTCTTTACCCGTTTCAGCCTCTTCGATGGCAAAGAAGTTTTCAGTTGTTCCTATGGCGAATTAAAAGCCGTTGTTCCTACTGTGCGCAACAAGCGTTTTATCGGCTATACTTCGCAACGTTCAGCTACCGCGCCAATTCAGGAGAGAGGCGAAGAAAACCTCTTAGGCATTGTTCGCTATGCTTCCGGCTTAGCGCCCGTAAACGGAGCTAAGATTATTTTAAAGAGAGGCGCAGTAGCGGATAGAAT
>JAZKEP010000095.1:0-811 GCA_040387015.1 Bacteroidota bacterium | reverse complement strand
CATGGTGCTGGTGCCTACCGCTGAAGGTACTACTCCTATTGAAGAAGGCAAATCTATCATCATGATGAAGGCGGATGAAAACTACACCTCCAAAGATCTCGCGGGCTTTGCTGTTCAGCTCACGTTCTATTATGGCGATGATAACGAAAGCACCACCATCCTTATCCCGGTCGTGGATGACAAACTCGATATCGCCAACGCTAAATTCGATAAAGACATCTTCGATATTGCTTCTCTTTAAAGCAGGGCAATACAACTGATAGTAGATAGTTTGCTTCTATCAGTAAATAATCTCAACTTTGGTAAGATGTTTTACTTTGTATAAATCAGGATGGATGAAAAATCGCTTACTCTTTCTGCTTACTTTTCTCGCAACAGTTTTCGTTAGTGCACAGGTTCCTCAGGCTGTCAATTACCAGGCCGTAGCTCGCGATGGCAACGGCACCATATTGCCCAACAGAACACTTGCCCTTCGAATAACAATCAATAATGGTATCAACCCCGGCTTTCCCGAGTATCAGGAAACGCACACGGCCGTAACGAACCAGTTCGGCTTATTCACACTCAAAATCGGTTTAGGAAATTCCACACTTGGTAGTTTCCCTGCAATAAACTGGTCTACGGGCAATAAGTATTTATTGGTAGAAATGGATGTTAATGGCGGAACCAATTACCTCAACATGGGTTCTACTCAACTGCTCAGTGTGCCTTATGCACTCTATGCCGAAACTGCCGGAAACGGGGGAGGAGGCGCCACCGGTCCCACGGGCCCAATCGGCCCTGCAGGTCAAAATGGACAAAACGGTTTAAA
>JAZKEP010000094.1:12581-13826 GCA_040387015.1 Bacteroidota bacterium | reverse complement strand
ATGCTTAGCTGCCGAATCAATTGCATTAACAGTAACAACAGAAAACTTAGTATTGGAGGTTATGATGTAAGCACGGGTGTTGCTTTGCATGTCAGCTATTTCGCTCCTCAGCAACTCAACTTGATAAAGTGCTGCATTTGCATTAGATAATGCCTGCCCCGTTCCAATTATGCGCTGCCCGTTTTGATAGGTAACAACTGCCCCATAAAGCAAAAACAGGCCTAAAACAATAAACCCGATGGTGATGTACCGTTGAAAGGAGGCTGAAGACAGGGATAGTTTCATAAGATTAAACGAGGTCGAAAATATTTCTAATTAAACCGGCAAAACACCTACTTACACACAGGTGAGATGTGGGTTGCCGTTCAATTAGAACCCTCTAATGTTTAACCATTTTTATCCCTCCTTTCTTTCAAGGATGTTTTCTCGAAAAGGAATTACATATTTGCGCGAAATTTGAATTAACGGTAAAACTTTTACTCCTAAGGAATGATTGCAGCTGGTGAAAAAATAGTAACGCTCGAAGGCGTTGCCAAAATTCTATTTAATAAAGAGAAAGTAGGTATCAGTGAGGCTACTCTTAAGAAGGCGGATAACAACTTTCGTTTCCTTCTTGAATTTTCGAAGAATAAAGTCATCTACGGAATCAACACGGGCTTTGGCCCTATGGCGCAGCATAAAATACCGTATGCGGAGCGACTAAACCTGCAATACAACCTTATTCGCAGTCATGCTTCGGGTTCGGGAAAGCCGATTGATAGTCTTTTTGCCAAAGCCATGCTTATTGATCGTCTCAACACTTTTGCTCAATGCAAAAGCGGTGTACATCCCGACTTGCTGTTACTTATCCGCGACATGATTAACCTGGACCTTATTCCTGTTATATATGAGCATGGAGGGGTAGGGGCCAGCGGAGACTTGGTGCAGCTGGCGCATATGGCGCTTGCAATTATTGGCGAAGGCGAAATTCTGCATAAAGGAAAAATTCACGATGCCACAGAGATAATGCATGAATATAAGCTAACTCCTTTTGCCATCCGTTTACGCGAAGGCCTGGCACTGATGAACGGCACCTCATGCATGACAGGTATCGGGCTTATCAATATCCTGGAGGCGAAGAGATTGTTGAACTGGAGCACGCTTATTTCCATTACTATTAATGAAATCTTTGAGGCTTTTGATGACCACATTTCACAGCCGCTTATCGAAGAGAAACACCATATCGGTCAGCGCAAAGTTGCTGAG
>JAZKEP010000094.1:3098-12571 GCA_040387015.1 Bacteroidota bacterium | reverse complement strand
CAATGCGCAAAATAATTGCGAAGAGCACGTTGATGAAAAACCGCCACGACCATCTTTATACCGATACAGAAGAAACACATTTTAAAGATAAAGTGCAGGAATACTATTCGCTCCGTTGCATGCCACAGATTCTCGGCCCGGTGTATGACACTATTGAAGGTGCACAGAAAGTGGTAGTGAATGAGTTTAACTCTGTGAGCGATAACCCAATGATTGATGACGAAGCTAAGAATGTTTACCACGGTGGAAATTTCCATGGCGATTATGTTTCGCTCGAAATGGACAAACTGAAGATTGCTATTACTAAGCTTTCTATGTTGGCGGACCGACAATTGAATTATCTGCTCAACGATAAACTCAATGGCAAACTTCCGCCATTCATCAACACGGGAATCATTGGCTTAAACTTTGGCATACAGGGAATTCAGTATACTGCTACTTCTACGGTGGCAGAGAACCAAACACTTTCCAATCCTGTTTATATACACAGCATACCGAGCAACAACGATAATCAGGATCTGGTAAGTATGGGAAGCAACGCAGCGTTAATGGCAGCCCGCGTAATTGAAAATACATTTGAAGTATTGGCAGTGCATACGCTGGCAGTTATAGAAGCAATTGATTGTTTAGAAATGGGCGAGAAAATTTCCGACAAGCCTAAAGAATTCTATAAGGGGGCTAGGAAAGTGGCTTCGAAGATTGACAGCGATTTGCCACGCTTCAAAGAACTGAGAAGAATTAAAGAATATTTAAAGAGCAATAATCCCGAAGTGATTTAAGATGAATTACGCGCTCGTAACAGGCGGTTCAAGAGGAATCGGTAGAGAAGTAAGTTTGAAGCTTGCTGCACAAGGTTACTTTGTGCTCGTCAACTTTCAGCGGAACGAAACCGAAGCAGAGAAAACTGTTTCGATGATTAAAGAAGCGGGAGGCGATGCTTCCGCCATGAAATTTGATGTGGGTGATAAGGAGGATGTCAGAAAGGTTTTGGGCGCATGGATAGAAGCTAACAAGGATAAGACCATTGAAGTACTGGTGAACAATGCGGGTATTCGCAAAGACAACCTGATGATGATGATGCCCGATGAAGAATGGCATCAAGTGCTGCGAACAAATCTCGATTCATTTTACTACATCACCAAGCTTGTTATTCCCGGAATGATTTTTCAGCGCTATGGCAGAATAGTAAATGTGGTTTCGCTATCAGGGGTAAAAGGAATGGTAGGGCAAACCAACTACTCTGCTTCCAAAGCAGGAGTAATAGGCGCTACAAAAGCCCTGGCACAGGAAGTAGGAAGAAGAGGCATCACTGTAAATTGTGTGGCTCCTGGGTTTATAAAAACTGAAATGACCGAAGGGATTGAAGAATCGCAGTTCCGCGCCTTAATACCAATGCAACGTTTTGGTGAAGCCGTAGAAGTTGCTGAAACAGTTCTATTTCTTACCTCCAAAGGTGCATCCTACATCACCGGAGAAGTGATAAACGTAAACGGGGGTTTATATACTTAATGCAAATGGCAATTCAGCCGAAGAAAGTAAACATCATTGGCGCAGGTATCTCGGGCTTATCGCTTGGCTGCTATCTGCAGATGAATGGCTACGAAACTCAAATCTTCGAAAAACATAATATTCCTGGCGGGCTTTGCACCAGCTGGGAAAAATCAGGCTACACTTTTGATGGCTGCGCCCACTGGATTCTGGGTTCCGATAAGGGAAGTTCTTTCTACAAAGTTTGGAATGAATTGATTGACATGAAGAAAGTAGAATGGGTCAATCACGATATCCGTATGTTTATTGAAGTAAAGAACAGCCACGATAAATACGGCAGTAATATCTTTCGTTTCTATACTAACCTCGATAAACTTCAGGAGTATTTAATTGACCTCGCCCCCGAAGATGAAAAAACTATTCGTGATTTTATTTATCCCATGCGCATTATTCAGAAATTTGATATGCCTCCTATCATGGATGATTTGCCGCTTATTCCTTCCATCATCCGTGGAATAAAAATGACACGCTATGTTGAGTTCCTGTATTGGTTTATGAAATTATGGGGTAGAACGAATTATACGGCTGCTTCCAAATTCAAAAATGCTTTTTTGAGAGAAAGTTTAGAATTACTGTACGATGGAGAAGAAGTAAATCTACTCGTAGTGTATTTCCCGATGGCGAGTTTCGATAAAAAAAGTGCAGGCTACCCGGTAGGCGGCTCTCTAAAATTTGCTGAGCAGTTTGAAAAAAGATATTTAAAACTGGGAGGCAAACTCCATTACCACACACCTGTTCATAAAATCCTTACCGAAAACGGAGTGGCAAAAGCAATAGAAGTTCGTCATGGTAAAATTCATTATTCCGATTTAACTATTTCCTGTGCTGACTGGCATTTCACGGCATTCGAGTTATTGGAAGGCAAGTTTGTAAACAAGGCAATGATTGACTTAAAAGAGAGCCGAAGTCTTGAAGTTTTCTTTTCTGTTATGCAGTTTTCCTTTGGCATTAACAAAGACCTTTCCCATTTGCCGCATCTGTGGCGCTTCCCACTTGACGAGCCACTTATCTCACCTGATGGAACCGAATATAAACGACTGGAAATTCACATCTACAGTTACGACCCAACCATGGCTCCGAAACATAAAAGTTCAGTAGTAGTAAGTTTTTATACAAAACAACGCGAGTTTTGGATTGACCACCGAAAAAATAATCGTGCTGAATACAGGAAAATAAAAAGCGATTTTGCTGAGAAAATCATTGAAGAGTTGGATAAAAAATTAGGTGACATAAAAAACTCTATTGAAGTGGTGGACGTAGCGACCCCAGCTACTATTTTTCGCTATACGGGCAATTGGAAAGGCAGTGCCCAAGGGTTAATGGCCGGTAAAAATTTCCTTGCTTCAGTTCCCATCAAATACAGGTTTCCGGGCTTAAGCAATTTCTATTATGCCAGTCATTGGAACCGTCCAAGTGGAGGTTTACCAATAGCGGTTGTGGAAGGAAGAGAATTGGCAAAAATGATTTGCAAAAAAGATAGCAAGCAGTTTATAACAAATAAAGGAGAATGGTAGGCGCAAATTACCATTCCTCTTGCAAGCAACGTTTCAAAAAATTATTATTGACCCCATGAATCGCGTAGTAATAACAGGATTAGGAATCTGGTCCTGCATTGGAAAAAATCTTGAAGAAGTCACCCATTCTCTTTTGCATGGTAAATCAGGAATTGTTCTCGACCCAACCAGAAAAGAATTTGGTTATCGTTCAGGGCTAACAGGAGTTTGTGAAAAGCCGCAGCTCAAAGGTTTGCTCGACAGACGTTCGCGGGTCATGCTGTCTGAACCCGGTGAATATGCCTATATGGCTACCTTGCAGGCATTGCAGCAAGCAAAAATTGACCAGGATTTCCTCGATCATCACGAAACGGGAATTATTTATGGCAACGATAGCACAGCTCAGGCGGTAGTTGAATCTACCGATATTATGCGCGAGAAGAAGAATACGCAGTTTGCCGGAAGCGGAGCAGTGTTTCAAACCATGAATAGCACCGTGAATATGAATCTAGCGACTATCTTCAAACTGAAAGGCATCAACTTTACCGTAAGTGCAGCATGTGCAAGCGGCTCACACTCTATCGGGCTTGGGTATTTTCTTATTCGTCATGGCTATCAGGAAAGAATTATTTGCGGTGGTGCACAGGAGTTAAATGTTTTTTCGATGGGGACTTTTGATGCATTGGCAGCTTTTTCAGTTCGCGAAAGTGAACCATCCAAAGCATCACGTCCTTTCGACCGCGACAGAGATGGTTTGATTCCTAGCGGAGGTGCAGCTACCGTAATTATCGAATCGCTTGACAGCGCACTAAAACGGGGTGCTAATATTCTGGCAGAAGTGATTGGCTACGGATTTTCTTCCAATGGCGGGCATATTTCAAATCCAACTGTTGACGGACCCGTTCGTTCTCTAATGATGTGTATGAAAGAAGCCAATGTGAACACCGATGAGATTGATTATATCAATGCTCACGCTACCTCTACACCGCAAGGTGATGCCAGCGAAGCGCAGGCAATAGGTGCAGTATTTGGTGCTTATCGCCCTCTGGTAAGCAGTACTAAGTCGATGACCGGCCACGAATGCTGGATGGCGGGTGCGAGTGAAATAGTTTATTCAATGCTGATGATGCAGAATAATTTTGTGGCTCCGAACATTAACTTTGAAAACCCTGATGAATATTCAGCGAAATTGAATATTGCCACCGTTACCAAAGAGAAAAATATTGATGTATTTTTGTCCAACTCTTTCGGTTTTGGCGGAACTAATTCCTCCTTGATTGTCAGAAAATGGAAATAAGACCCACTGCGCATGAACAACGAACAAACCATTTCTAAAATCAATCAATTTTTGGTAGAAGAGTTTGAGGTGGCTCCGGAAACAATAACTCCGAACGCCCCACTGAAAGAGACTCTTGAACTTGACTCACTTGATTATGTTGATCTCGTTGTAATCATTGAGGGTAATTTCGGAATTAAGGTCAAGCAAGAAGACTTTACATCTATTATTACTTTTCAGAATTTGTACGATTACGTTATCAATAAATCATCAACTACCACACCCGCGTAAATGGCTGAGTGGAAAGGCAAGTCGAAAGGAACACCACTTGGTTACCGGTTCTTTGTTATTGTTCTGAAACACTTTGGAGTTTTTCCCGCCTACATTTTCCTCTATCTTGTAGTACTGTATTACTTCCTTTTTTCCTGGGAAACCTCTAAACACATTTACAATTTCTTTCGCCAGAGAATTGGATACGGTCAACTAAAATCTGTTTTCAAGGTTTACAAAAATTATCATCTGCTTGGACAGATGCTGATTGACAAAGTAGCGATTACTGCAGGGCTGAGCAAAATCACGTCTGAATCTTTTGGTGCAGATAATATGAGGAAGATGGTCAATCAAAAACGTGGAGGAATTTTGCTCGGAGCACATCTCGGCAATTGGGAAATCGCAGGACACTTCCTGATGGGCTATGGAGATACCATCAACATCCTGGTATTTGACCGCGAGCATGAGCAAATAAAAAATTATTTAGATGAAGTAACAGGTGGAAGAAAGTTTAAATTCATTCCTATAAAAGATGATCTGTCGCACATTTATGATATAGGAGAGGCTTTAGCCAGAAATGAAATTATAGCTACTACTGCTGACAGGTTTCTCTCCGGAACTCGAACCGTTCCTACAAATTTTTTTGGAGAAACAGCTCACTTTCCTCAGGGAATATTCCAAATTATCAAAACTTTCAGAGCACCTTATTCGTTTGTTTATGGAGTTAAGAAAAGCGCACAACATTACAATTTCTATTGTCGACCCCACCGTGACGTTACCAAAGAAACAACGGTTGAAATGATTGTAGAAGATTATGTTCGCGACTTGGAAGGTATGGTAAAAGAAAACCCCGACCAATGGTTTAATTATTACGATTTTTGGAAGAAACCGAATTAAATGTTGCCTATAAGCGGAGAAAGACTGATAAAACTAATTCCTCAAAAGTTTCCTTTTGTTTTAATCAGTCTCTTGATTGAAGTGAGTGATAAAGTATGCATTAGCAAATTCATTTTTGATGAAACGCATGCACTTTGTCAGGATGGGAGACTGACTTCTGCCGGATTGATGGAAAATATTGCTCAGACAGCTGCCGCAAAAACCGGCTATGAGAATTCCTTGAAGGGAAAAGGGATTCCCGTAGGCTTTATTGGTGATGTACGCGATTTTATTTTTACCAAACAGCCCAAAGTCGGAGAAGAAATCACCACTAGAATTGAAATTATTCATGAAATTTTTGATGTTACTGTTATTGCTGGCACTATAGAATTAAATGGGGAAGAAATTGCGTCCTGCAACATGAAAATATTTGTTGAACCTGAAGCCAAACTTGCCGAGCAAACTACATGAGCCATAAACACACTTCTTTATCGGCTGTAGCACGGATTGAAGTTCGCTTCAATGAATGTGACCCACTTGGTATTGTGTGGCATGGTAACTATGTAAACTATTTTCAGGAAGGTCGAGAGGCGTTTGGTAAAAAGTATAACCTCGATTACATGGATATGTATATCAAAGGATATGCAACGCCCATCGTTCATTTACAAACTGATTTTAAAAGAACCTTACAGTATAAAGATGTTGCATTGGTGGAAACCACGCTTTGCAAAACGGAAGCTGCGAAAATCATTTTCGACTATGTCATTAAAAGTGAAAAGAACAATGACCTTATCTGTAAAGGAACCACCACCCAGGTTTTTGTAACAAGCGGTAACATGAATTTGTCTTTAGTCGTCCCTGAAGTATTCATGACTTGGAAAAAGCAAAATGGATTGTAATGAACCCGGTTTACATAGCAGCCGATAATATTTTTTCACCTCTCGGAATTTCAACCGATGAAAATTTCGAGCGGGTGAAGAACGGCTTAACGGCTGTTCATGTAGTTGCCGATACTACTATTTCTTCCCAGCCTTTTCATGCTTCCATGTTTGAAGAGGTATTTTTTGATGATGATGAATGGAGCCGCTTTGAAAAAATCTGCGTTTCCTCCATTCAAGAGGCACTTTCTAAAACAGATGTAAAGCTTTCTGATACCGACACTCTTTTTATTCTTTCAACCACTAAAGGAAATGTTGAACTGATTGAAAAGAATGAAATGAGCGAAGAGTTACGAAACCGTGTTTCTCTTTTTAATACGGCAAAAAGTATTGCCACTTATTTCGGTTCGATTAACAAACCGTTGGTGGTTTCCAATGCCTGCATCTCTGGTGTCCTTGCTGTAATTATCGCAAAGCGCTTATTGGAATCCGGAAAATACAAGCATGCAGTTATTACAGGAGCTGATGTTCTTTCCCAATTTGTAATTTCAGGTTTTCAGTCGTTAAACGCCATGAGTTCTAAGCCATGCAAACCTTTTGATAAAAATAGAGACGGAATAAATTTGGGCGAATGTGCTTCAACCATTGTTCTTTCAACCGAAAGATCATTATCAAACAACGTACTCGTTAGTGGAGGAGCAAGCACCAACGATGCAAATCACATCTCCGGCCCTTCGCGAACCGGGTTAGAATTATCACACGCTGTAAAATCGGTGATGAAAGAAAGTGAAGTAGCGGCTGATGATCTGTCATTCATCTCGGCTCATGGCACAGCTACAGTTTATAATGGAAGCCAAAGCATTTTCGAATGCATCTCTTTCAAACATTCCCTTGCACAGCCTGAAAGGAAATTTCGGTCATACCCTTGGCGCAGCCGGGGTCTTAGAATCCATTCTGACTTATCATTCTTTAAAGGAGGGAGTTATACTGCCAAGCAAAAATTTTGAAGCATTAGGTGTTTCAGAAAATATAAACGTCAGCCGGTCGCTGGTAAAAAGCAATAAAACACATGCATTAAAAACTGCATCCGGGTTTGGCGGGTGCAACGCAGCCATTATATATTCCATTCAGTAATTTTTCCTTCTATGAACACAGAGAAAGTTGACGTATTAGTAATTGGTGCAGGCCCCTCAGGAACTGTTGCTGCATCTATCATCAACCGGGCAGGTTTTAAGGTAAAGATTGTCGAGAAGGAGAAGTTTCCGCGCTTTTCAATTGGTGAAAGTCTTTTGCCTAAATGCATGGAGCCATTGGAAGATGCAGGTTTTCTACCTGCTCTTAAGGAGCAAGGCTACCAGCAAAAATTTGGTGCTAAGTTTACTCATGGGCAAGACGGAGTAATGGATTTTAATTTCAGCGACCAGTTTACGAAAGGGTGGAGCTGGACTTGGCAGGTGCCCCGCGCACATTTCGATAACGTCCTGGCTAACGAAGTGCAAAAAATGGGAGTAGAAGTTGAGTTTGAAACTGCTGTAACGGCTATTCAGTTTGACGGAACAGATTCAACTACTACAGTAGTTGATAAAACCGGCAGCGAGAAAAGAATTGAAGCAAGATTTATTGTAGACGGTTCTGGTTATGGACGGGTTATTCCGCGCCTTTTCAAACTTGATAAACCTTCCAATCTTCCACCAAGGAAAACTTTGTTTACCCATATCAAAGATACGCGCAGAGAAGGATACGTGGAACCCAACCGTATACTGATTGTAGACCATAAGCCAGGCGTGTGGGCATGGTGCATTCCTTTTTCTAACGGAATTACAAGCTGCGGCTTTGTAAGTGAGCCTGAATTTTTTCATGATTTCACCGGTACCCCTGAGCAACAAATGCGTGCCATCATCGCTTCCGAATGGAGTGTTGCGGACAGGTTTAAAGATGCTGAATTTGTTTTCGAACCCCGAGTTATTCAGGCATGGTCTGCAACTACTGAACGGTTTTTTGGTGATGGCTTTGTCCTCACAGGAAACGTAACCGAATTTCTTGATCCTATCTTTTCTTCGGGTGTTACGCTTGCTACGGTTTCCTCACAACTGGCAAGCAAATTGGTTGTGCGTCAGCTCAATGGCGAAAAAGTTAACTGGCAAAAGGAATATACTGACATTATGATGCAGGGGGTTGACACTTTCCGTTCATATGTAATGGCCTGGTATGACGGCACTCTCCAAAAAATATTTTTTGCGGAAGAAAGGAATCAGGAAGTCATTCGCCAGATATGTTCTGTTCTCGCAGGTTATGTATGGGACCTCGAAAATCCTTATGTAAAAAATCATGACACCTACCTTACCCGCATGGTTCGCCTGATTAACGTGGGCAAAAAATTGAAAGACCTGGAGGAAAATGAAGCAGTGAATGAAAATTGAACCTTCAGCCACTTCTTTCATACTTCTCCGCAATAATCAAATCATACTTGACGGGAAACCTGCCTTTGAAAATAAAGAACTACTGGCCATTGATTTTCTAGATGCTGCTTATGAACACTTTCAAATCAACTATCCTAAGTTTTTTAAAATGGATAATCTCTGCAAAACAGGATTTATTGCAGCCGAGTTACTATTACGGACCAATAAATCGAAAGAATCCTTACAGCCTGAGGAAATCGGAGTTATTATCTCCAATGCCAATTCAAGTTTAGATACCGACTTGAAATACGAAGAGAGTATAAAAACGAATCCCAGCCCATCGCTGTTTGTTTATACGCTGCCTAACATTCTTATTGGCGAACTCAGCATTCGCCATAAGATAAAAGGAGAATCAGCCTGTTTCGTTTTTGATATATTTGACGCAGAGTTTCAGACGGAATATATCAACACTCTTTTTGAAACAGGTAAAGTAAAAATATGCCTTTCAGGTTGGGCAGATTTTTATAACGGAAAAGGAGAAGCTTTTTTTTATTTGACAGAGATAAAATGTGACGCAGATTCAGTTAAACATAGTTCAGAAAACATAAACCGACTTTACAACCAAGCAAACACCTAAATACGATATGACTGATTTGATTGCTACTCTTAAGGTTCAGATTATTGAACAACTCAACTTGAAACATCTCAAGCCCGAAGACATTGCTGATGAGCA
>JAZKEP010000094.1:1577-3088 GCA_040387015.1 Bacteroidota bacterium | reverse complement strand
GAGGGTCTTGGATTGGATTCCATTGATGCATTGGAACTGATTGTTTTGCTTCAACAGAAATACGGAATCAAGTTGGCGAACCCGCAGGAAGGACCGGAAGTTTTCAAAACTGTAAGGTCTATTGCTGATTACATTACTGGTCACAAGAGCAAATAATTCCTTCTCCATATTATGCAGGTGTTTATTGCCGGTAAAGGAATCATCTCTGCCATTGGAAACAATTTGGAAGAAACACTTGTTTCCCTTCGAAAAGGGAACTCAGGAGTAGACAAAATCTCTATTCTTCAAACCAACTATTCTGCCACTCTGCCTGGTGTCGAAATAAAACTCACCAATGATGAACTCATTGAATTGTCGGGCTTAAATACGGACTCCCGTAATGCGTTGTTGAGTATGATAGCTGCCAAAGAAGCAATTGCAGATGCCGACATTTCTGATTTGAAAAATTGGCGAACAGGATTCATTTCTGCCAATACCGTTGGTGGAATGGACATCACGGAAGAAATGTTTCATCATTATCTGGCGGATAATGCCACGCCTGCATTAGCTCAAACAAGTAAACACGACAGCGGTGCCATAACAGAAATTGTAGCTGACGCATTAGGTATTAAAGACCATATTACTACTATCAGCACTGCGTGTTCCTCTTCTGCTAATAGTATTATGTATGGCTCCCGAATGATAAAAAACGGCCTTCTCGATGTGGCTATTTGCGGAGGGACAGATTCCATGTCCAGATTTACTTTAAACGGATTTAATTCCTTGATGATATTGGATAACAAGCCCTGCACTCCTTATGATGAAAACCGGAAAGGTTTAAATTTAGGTGAAGGCGCGGGCTATATCGTTTTAGTTTCTGAAAAAGTAGCAGCTACTCTTTCTAAAAAGCCAGTGGCAATAGTTGCGGGCTACGCTAATGCAAATGATGCTTTTCATCAAACTGCATCATCCCCTGAAGGCAAAGGGAATTATCTGGCAATGAAAGGCGCGCTGGTTATGAGCGGTCTGGCTCCTGAAGATATTGATTACATCAACCTGCACGGAACAGGAACTCCCAATAATGATTTGTCGGAAGGCCTTGCAGTCCAGCGCATTTTTGATAAGGTGCCAATGGCAAGCTCTACAAAAGCATTTACGGGTCATACACTTGGAGCCTGCGCTGGAATTGAAGCAGTATTTTCTTTAATAGCAATGGAAAACGGAATCATCTTCCCAAACCTGAGATTTGGGACGCAGATGAAAGAATTGGATTTTAAACCTGTCACAGAATTGATGGTGAACGTGGAAGTAAATAACGTGATGTCAAATTCATTTGGTTTCGGAGGAAATTGTTCATCACTGATATTTTCAAAAGTAAATTAATGGAACTCTACATTAATGGCGTTGCAAATGTTTCCCCCCAGCCAACATTGGACAATACTTTGTTTTTGTCGGAAGTGAAAGAGTATTCCACCAATAAGATGTACGTGATCGAGCCCGACTATAAGCCCTTCTTCGATGCAGTTTCTATT
>JAZKEP010000094.1:0-1567 GCA_040387015.1 Bacteroidota bacterium | reverse complement strand
TTCGGAACGGCAGCAGGACTAAGCGCCTTAAAAGATGCGAATGTAGAAGTGCCGGGCGCCATTTCAACAGGAACGGGCTATGGTTTGATAGAAGTATCACAAAAGTTTCTGACTGACATGATTATCTCAAACGAAACAATAGTTAGTCCAACCTCCTTCATACAATCTACACATAACACCATTAGCTCGAACATTGCTTTGCTTTCTAAATGCTACGCACACAACAACACCTTTGCACACAAAGGATTTTCATTTGAAAGTGCACTCACCGATGCTCAATTGCTTTCAGCTGAAAGCGTGGATAATATTTTGGTGGGTGCTTATGATGAAGTAAGTGCTTACCGCTACGACTACATGAAATACATGGGTGAACTAAAAGGGGAGCCCTGTAGCAATCTCGACATCCGCGGGACGAAATCTAATGGAATTATCTTCGGAGAAGGCGCAGCGTTTTTTGTTTTATCTAAAAAGAAAAGCGAAAACTCCTACGGTGTGTTTGCAAACAACAAAACTTTCTACAATCCTGAAGGCATAGAAGAAATAAAAAATCACATTCTTGTTTTCCTAGAAGAAAACAGTTTATCGCTTGCTGATATTGATGTAGTGGTAAGCGGTATTTGTGGGGATGCGAAAATTGATGAAATCAAAACGGAGTTGAACTGCAATTTCTTTACAACTCAAACCATTCTTGCCTACAAACATCTTTGCGGAGAATACATGACATCTTCTGCTTTTGCTTTTTGGCTGGCTAGTAAAATGACGAAGACCCAACAGATTCCCGATGCAGTAATGTTAGAAAACCGCAACCGTCAACCGAAAAACATCTTACTTTACAACTCGCATAAGGTAAACCATTCGCTTATGCTTTTTAAGGCATGCTGAACGCAGTCAACACGCGCATTTTCTTTTTAGCTCTTCTGCTCCTTACTATTTTCTTCGACTGGAAATACGGTTTTCCTTTTTGGGTTTATATCCTCCTCCTTCTGGCTTATATCGCTATCCTTGTTTACGGCTCTTATTTCATTCAATCCAATTTTTTCATAAGCTCGTTATGGAAAGGGAGCAGGGAAAGAAAAACCATCGCCATCACTTTCGATGATGGACCCATGAACGAGTTCACTCCTAAAGTGCTGGATACTTTAAAAGAGTGGAAAGTGCCTGCTGCTTTCTTTGTTATCGGTAAAAACATTCAGGGCAACGAAGGGATAGTAAAACGAATAGACAACGAAGGCCATCTTATCGGCAACCATAGCTTTTCTCACACCTACTGGTTTTCGCTGAACAATAGGGAGAACATCTTCAAAGATTTGAAACAATGCGATGAAGAAATTTTTCGTGTTATAGGAAAGAAGCCAAAGTTTTTCCGCCCTCCTTATGGAGTTACCAACCCCATGGTGGCTTCAGCTACTGCAAAAGGAAACTACAATTGCATCGGTTGGAGTATACGTACGTATGACACGAATGCAAAGTCTCGCGAAGGCCTTCTCCAAAAATCTCTTAAAAACCTTGGCAATGGCGATATAATTTTGTTTCACGACTGGGGTCAGCACACTATTGGCATCCTTTC
>JAZKEP010000093.1:2106-7976 GCA_040387015.1 Bacteroidota bacterium | reverse complement strand
GGAGCGTGTTCTCAACACACCTAAAATAAAGGTTTATTGGAACAGCGAAACAGATGAAGTTCTTGGAGAAAACACGGTGACAGGCGTTCGTATTTTGAACAATAAGACCGGTGAGAAAACTGAAATTGCTGTTACGGGATTTTTTGTGGCAATTGGTCATCAGCCTAATTCAGGCGTATTTAAAGATTTCATTGAAACCGATAAAGAAGGTTATGTGATAACGGCTTCAGATTCCACCAAAACCAATATTGATGGAGTTTTTGCCTGCGGAGATTTGCAGGATAAAACCTATAGACAAGCTGTAACAGCCGCAGGAACGGGCTGTATGGCCGCTCTTGAAAGCGAACGCTGGTTAAGCGAAAAGGGAATTCATTAAAGCTATCTGGCAAGAATTTTGTCAGTTTATACAACAAATTTCTACTTTGTTAGTTAATGCTTTTAACTTTGTGTCGTGAAATCTCCTAAAACCATATTACTTCTCATGTTATCGTTTCTTGCTCTTACTTCTTTTAAGAAGCAACAGCAGTTAGATGAGTGGGTTTACGAGCGTGAGAAGCAAGGAATTAAAATCTTCACTAAAAAAAGCAAGTGGGGCCATCTTCGTGATTCGAAAGCACAAATGTTCGTGAGTGCCTCACCGGAGGAAATGTTGAAATTTTTGACTGATTTTGACAATTACAAAACATGGTTTCCACGTTGCAGTCAATCCAAAGTGGTAGCGCGTTTAAACGAGAGAGAATCAATTGTGCATTTGTTTTTTGATGCACCCTGGCCGGTAAAGAACAGAGATTGTGTAATTCGGGTGAAAGTGGATAGAAATAGTAATACCGGTGGGGTAACAATTACACAAACCTCGGAACCTAAGTATCTAAAACAAGAGGATGGAGTTGTCCGTATCAATCAGCTAATATCTGTTTGGAAAATTACCCCGAAAAATGGTGGTACCGATTTATATAATGAATACGCCACTAATCCGGGGGGAAATATTCCCGACTGGATGACCAACACGCAAAGTGTAGAAAATCCCCTTGCAACTTTCGAAAGCATTCAGCAGAAAGTGGTTACTAAAAAATAGGTTGAACACTAACCTCTTCTCTAACCTCTTCAAAAGTAAATTAGCTATTTATAGTGGAAGAATTACGGATGCAACCATGTTCATCTCAACAAGGTTATACAACAGCTTAATAGCTCCCAAAACACAAAGGCCCATTCTGGGGCCTTTTAATCAGGCAAAATCTATAAATCCGATTTTTGTCGTGTCTGTGGAAGGGCAAGATTTATAAATCTGACCCTCTGTCGGGTCTGTTGAAGTGTGAAATTTATAAATATGGCCCCCTGTCAGGTCCGCGGAAGTGCAAGATCTATGAATATGCACCACTTGCAAGGACTAGCTATGAAACAGAAGGTTTATTTGTGGAGGAGCTTTAAACTTTCCAAGGGTCGCAGTTAGCCCTTCAAAAGCCCAATTTGCTGCATAATGGCTAAACTGTCCATCAGATTCCAGGTTTCAACGATCAGTCCGTTTTCATCAAACTTATGCAGGTCCCAAAAAGCGGCAACAATCTTTTTGTCGGTTGGGGGTACCCCTAATACTACTTTGCTGTGTGTGGCGGTTGCCACACTGCGGCCCATTACCCAATTGTCCTCTGCCACAGCGTGTTCTACTGTAATTTGAATATCGGTCCAGGTTTGGTGCATGCCTTCTAAAAATGCCTGAATGCCTGCCCGCCCTTTTTCGCTTTGTTTAGATTTTACCTGATGGTCGGTGGCGTAGTAAAGCACACATTCAGCAACCTTGTTCTGGTTGAATAATTCTTTTGCTTTCAGGTAATTGGCTTTATTTCTTTCAGCCATTTTAAGTTTGTCGGATGCTTCCATTTTATTGTTTTTAAAGTCTTCTTAAAAGTACTTGCTTCTCAAATATACCCTAAGCTTCCATACCAAAAAGGTTCGCATATATTTGGCAATAATAATTTCCCCATGCCTCACGTTAAGCATCTTAGTAAGGACAAGACCCTTTCAAAAGCAGTTAAGCAGGTTGGCCGTATAGAATTAAAAAAGCGGAAGAATGTTTTTGTACAGTTGTGTGGCTCTATTATGTCGCAGCAGCTTTCTACCAAAGTAGCTGCGGTAATTTTCGACCGGTTCATCAATTTATATGGAGGTAAAGAACCGGTTCCTCAACAAGTGCTCGATACAAAATTCGAAACGCTACGCGCCATTGGCTTAAGCAATGCTAAAGTTAGCTACATACAAAATGTAGCGCGCTTTGCCCTGGAGCAAGGCCTGAATGCAGGGCGGCTTAATAAAATGAGTAACGAGGAAGTGATTGAATACCTCACCCAAATAAAGGGAGTGGGCCGCTGGACAGTAGAAATGCAATTGATGTTCACTTTAGGAAGGGAAGATGTTTTTGCCGTGGATGATTTAGGAATACAAAATGCCATTGTAAGTCTGTATGGCCTTAAAGTATCGGATAAGAAAAAGCTGAGAAATAAAATGCTTTCTATTTCCGAAACATGGTCGCCTTATAGAACTTATGCCTGTATGTATCTATGGCGTTGGAAGGACGATGCGAAATAAAGGAACAAACTATCCGGGTGGTAAATTAAACCCTAAAATTTATTTTTGTTCCGCTTTGCGAAACCCACATAATATAAGCTCATAACCACACACCCATGATGGCTCTATTCTTCCTGTACATTTTTACTTTGTTTTTTAATATGTTTTTAAGCGTGCTTGTTGAGTATTTGTTAGGTAATGTAAATTCTGATTTTGATAACGTGGAAGATAACGAAGCTGTTACAGGTGAAAGTTTATCAGCTTTCCTGTTTCAATGGGCCCTTTATGGTGTTGCCATCGTATTTTTTGTGATACTGCCAGCTGTTGCAAAAGGGAAATTTTTACCTGTGGTAAGTGCCGCACTCATTCTGTCCATTGTGGTTAATATCGCAATGTGCATTGTTACTTATTCCGGTGTGGATTTTTATGAAATAAAGGAGGCTCTCCAGGATATAGGTAAGGGAATCTTTACTACCATACTAACCGGTATTGCGGGTTACTACCTGATGTTGTATGTGTTATTGTAGCAGGCTGCGGTAATAAATCAGAACGAAAACTTAGCTCCCACCCAGCCGATAATACCATAGCTTTGGTAATTGTTCCAGCGCTGGTATTTAATGTTGGCTATGTTGTTGAGGTTGGCAAAGAAAGAGATGCTCTTGTTCATGATATATTCCAGCGACAGATTTAAATCAGCTGTGCCTTTAATTTTTTTCTCTTGTCCGCCTGCGAGCTTAGCATAAGAGTGCGTAATACCGAACAGGTCCAGGCCCACCACAATCTTTTTCTTCCAGATATACTGGGCGCGCAAAGTAGCATCAAAGTTAGGTTGGTGCCATGCACGTGCTTCGGTTTGCATTTCGTAGGCATTGTAATTACCAACCAGCGAAAGACGCAGCCATTCTTTCAGGTTATAGCCGGCTTCAAAATGGAAGTTGAACATGCGGCCATCATCGTAAATAACATCAAAGCGCTTGGTATCTAAAGTGTCGTTTACATACAAAGGCATATCCACTACATGCTGAAAATGGAAAGCAACGTTGTAAGAAAAATTTTCGATGGTTCCTTTTATACCCGTTCCGAAATCACCGGCAATAGAGTTTTTTACATCTACCCAGTTATGAATAAAGTTATTGCGCTGCGAATAGGTGAGGAGTGAGTTCTTCTGAATGCCGTGGGTGTAGCCTGCATAAGCAATTAAGGCATGTTCGTAAAGTCGTTTTTCTACATGCGCTTCAGTGGCAAACACAGGCCTTTTACTGTCGAAGGCAATACCTATTTTGCCGTAAGCTTTCCAGTCATCGTTGTTGAAGAAATAGCCCGGCATACCGGTAAAGATGGTGCGCTTGTAAGTATAGTGGTCGTTATTGAGATGCGAAACATCAAAGTCGAAATCAAGACTTACACCGTGATACTTCTTAAATTTTTTGCTGATGTCGGTATTGCCGCTTATAAACCATTCTTTGGCTTTGCCGAAAGTTTCCTGTAGGTAATTAAAGCGCAGTGCTTGCTTGTAATCCACGTCCGCTTTATTCGTCTGTGAATTTTTTAAATACACCTGTGCATCGTAATTCCTGAAAACCTGTCGCACATTTTTTGGCTTTATCACACTGTCGGTAAGCAACGTATCGGCCATTGTTCCGTAAAAGTGAGTGCGGTAATTGCGGAAGGTAAAGTTTACTCCCAGTTCTGTTTTCTTTGGTAAATATTTGAGATAAACACCCGCCTCATCATCACTAAAGCGCTGGTTCTTGACTTTAAACTCACGTGCCGAAAGGTGATTATAGAAAATGCCGAACTTTAAATCCTTGGTCTTATTGTCGTTATAAGCAAGCTGTGCAATAGGCATAAGCTGGCTGCCGAAGCCAATCTTAATATAGGATGAATTAAACTTTTCCAGTTTCTCTTTACTCATGCTCACCGGCTTTAAGGGATTTGTTTCAAACAAAATATCCTTAAAGTCCTGCTGCGGTATGGTATACGAAAGTTTGGGTTTAATTTCTTCTACTTCGGGTATGCTTGGCTGAATGGTTACTCGTTGGGCATCCTGAATAGTAGCTTCATATTCCTTTACAACTATAACCTGCTCCTGGCTAACTCCGCTTTGTGCGTGTATATTAACCGTCAGGAAACAGGCGGCTGTAAAAGCAAGAATCTTATAATTCGTTTTCATCATCAATAGTCATTTATGATTGCATCGCGTTCCATAATCAGGGTATCACCGGGAACGATTTGCATAATCTTCGATTTGTTTAATTCTTCTGCTCTCACCTTTTCAAGTTTTGTTTTTGCTTCCTCCAGCAGGGCCTTGTCGCCTTCGTAATTCTCAACAATACTTTCCAGTGTTGCTTTGGCCTGGAACAAATTTCCTTGTGCTAAATAATTATCCGCCACCAGAACAAATGTTTTAGCTACCCAGTACTCATAGCTTGAATACTTGTTCTTCAACTTGAAGCAGGTGTCGAGTGAACTTTGATAATTGCCTTGCTCGAAAAGAATTTTTGCCACCATGTATTTAGCTTCCACTGCTTTTTCGCTTACCGGCATTTCGGTAACGCGATTAAAAGCACCCAATGCAAATTCCTTATTGCCATTTGCATAATAGGCTTTTGCCTTTTCGTAAACTGCCTCCTGGTAATCGGCATTTTTAGCAGCGCCTGAGTTAATGAACTGGTCGGCATACTCAATGGTTTCGGTGGCGTTGTTCAATTTTACCGCTGTCCGTAAAAGCCCCATCATGGCGGTGTAAGAATTCTGCGCGGAAGTGCTGCTGATGTAAAGCTGCTTGTAAAAAGTATTTGCTTTTGCATAATCACTTAGCTCATAATAGGCAATGCCTGAAGCCTTCAGCAAGGCCTTCTCATAATACTTCGCATAACGGTTCTCAATAATGGCTTCGAAGTCAATAGCAGCCTTTTCAAATTCCTTCGCTTTTACATGGCAGTCAGATTTTTTCCAATGAACTTCGTTGGCAAAAAAGCCACTTGGGAATTTATTCAGGTAGCTTGCATAAAGCGTAACAGCCCTGGCACACTCACCTGCGAGGTATGCATTATCTGCGCTTTGATACATCATCGAGTCCTGCTCAGAAGAACTGATGTTGATGTTGGTGTTGTTCTTAGCAAAGTCGAAAAACTCATCGGCCCTTCCTAACTCTACATAAATATCTTTCAGCGCATCGAGTGATTCCTTAGCCTCTGTTGACTGAGGGAACTTTTGAACCACTACTTTGTAATCTTCAATGGCCTGTTCTTTCTTTCCGCTGTTATAATCTATAATGGCCAGCTTTAAATAAGCCTTAGGAAGCA
>JAZKEP010000093.1:1193-2096 GCA_040387015.1 Bacteroidota bacterium | reverse complement strand
CGTTGTATATGGTGTAATTTAAATGGAGATGGTATGTTGAAACTATTGAACTATTGAAGAATGTTGACCGAAAATAGCAAAACCACTTTTGGTGATAATGTTTTTATACGCAGCACGCGCACCATCCCAGTTACCCATCTGCAAATAGGTTTCACCCGTTTCAAAATTTGCCTGGTCGGCATAATTAGAGCCGGGAAATTTGGTGGCCAGGTAATTCATGGCTACAATCTTTTCTTCATCCTTACCCTGCAAGCCAAGGATTATCCCTTTTTGATATTGCGCATACTCGGCACTGCTCCATTTCATTTCTACAATCTTGCCATAGGCATCCACTGCTTTATCGTAGTTTTTGGTAACAAAAGCACAATCAGCAAAGCGCAGATATAAATCGGGGAGGAGAGAAGTTTTACCTTTTACATCAGTCGTAGTTTTAGATTCATCAATGGCACTGCCGAAATACAAAGCAGCATCGTCATAATTTTTTCTTTTGAAAGAACAGTAGCCAATGTTATAGGTAGCTCTGAATTTCGAGCCCTCTCCTTTTTTATCCAAAGCCGGACTGGTATACTGAATAAACCGCGAGTAATTCTGAACGGCCTCATCATAATTTTCTTTGCTGTAAAGAATTTCTGCTTTCAGGTATAGAGCCAGCGCCTGCAATTCAATATTCACCACCCTGTTTAAGGACTTATTGCAAAGTGTAAGCGCTTCATCTGTCTTGTTATCGTTGAACAACTCAATGGCGCGGAAATACGTTACCTTCTGATATGCTTCTTTTATCAAAGCACTTTCGGTTTTAAGGCCTTCCATTATTTTATAAGCGCGCTCATAATTTTTTGTTTGCACTAAAACTGCCGCAAGCAGTTCATTGGTTTCATCCATATAAGTTCCAGTGGGGTAGTT
>JAZKEP010000093.1:0-1183 GCA_040387015.1 Bacteroidota bacterium | reverse complement strand
GAATGGCTTCGGTGCTGTAACCCAACTCATACGAAAGCTTTCCGTAATGGAACAGTGCATTCTGTTTAATGTTTTCATCAAAGTCCATTGCTGCGGCACTTTGAAAAGCGCTGCGGGCTTTCTCTTTCTCGTTTGTTTTGAGGTAGCAATCACCGAGTGCATAAGTTGCGTTTTGTCCCAGTTTTTCTTTCAGAAGGTTCAACTGCTTAAAGTTTTCGATGGCTTTGGCATAAGCCCCTGTTTGATACTGGCAGTAAGCCAATTGGTAAACACTTTCCTTATTAACCTTCGAAGATTTTGCAACATATTCCTCCAGCAACGGTAGCGCCTTTGCGTATTCGCTCTTTTGGAAGTAAGCCTGGCCGAGCAGGAACTTCAGTTCGGGCTTATACATCACATCGGGTTTGTCTAAACTCTTTTTAGTGTAGGCAAGGGCTTTGTCGTAATCTTTTTTCAGGTAATAAATTTGCGCGATGTAATAAGGTATCACCGTGGCATACATCTTCGAATCTTCAATTTTGCTGAAATGCTTGAGCGCATCATCGTAATCTTTGTTATAGAAACAAATGAAAGCATAATAGTAAGTGGCAGGGTAGTAATACTTATCCTGAATGTCTTTGATGGAAGCGAACAGCGGCTTTGCTTCAGCAAATTTCTTTTTAGTGAAATAAGCATAGCCTAATTGAAATTTATATTCATAAATCTGCTCGTTGCTTAAGTCATCCACTTTCACTTTCAGAAAGTAAGTAATGGCATCGGTGAATTTATTGTTGCGGTAGTAGTGCTTGCCCAGGTAGAAATAAACAAGCCTGCGCTTATCGGTTTCGTGGTGGTTTTTAATATAGTTCAGCAACAGTTGCTCGGCATCTTTATCGGCTACTTCAAAAGCACAAACGGCAATGTAGAATTCCAGGTTCTGCATCAGCACCTCGTTCTTTACCGAAGTTGCGGTTTTTGGCTGCTTATAAATCTCTTCAAATTTCTCGCGGGCTGCCAAATAGTTTTTTTCATCAAAAAGCTCTATGCCCGTTTTGTAGGCTGCTTCTTTATCAATAAAAATTTGTGTTTGCTGGGCGCGTAGTACTTGGTTGGTGAAGCTACCAACCAACAGGCAACAAGTGAATAGAATGAAAAGGCGTTTGAACACTTTGAGAGTTTGATTTAAATAACGCAGTAAAGCTAT
>JAZKEP010000092.1:12847-23590 GCA_040387015.1 Bacteroidota bacterium | reverse complement strand
CAATGCTTCGAGGTTTACATTTTCAATTTCGATGGTGAGCACATCTACCAGTTTACCAAATTTGTAAACAGCATCAAAATCTTTTATATCTCCTTCAATGTAGTGATTACAAAACTTAGCAGCCGGTGGGTTCTTGCCCGACTCGAGCACAAAAGTTTCAACCGGATAATTGGCAGCATTCTGCAAAAGCATTCTGCCTAACTGACCACCACCGAGAATACCAATACGCAAAATTTTATTCATTGAGCATTTTTTTTATGCAATTCTAAAAGCTGTTCGTGAATTTTCCCTACTTGCCCTTTCATGTGCTCTAAATCTTCATCGTTCTTGATAATAAAATCTGCCAGTTTTACTTTTTCTTCTTCCGGCATCTGATTACGCACCCGCGCCATTACTTCATCGAGTTCAATTTTATCCCTGGTCTTTACTCTGTTTATCCTGATATTCAGTGGGGCTGTTACCACTATCAACTTATCCAATCCGATATAGGAGCCCGTTTCAACCAATAGTGCAGCCTCTTTCAACGCATAAGGAAACTTCTTTTCCTCCTGTTCCTGTAGCCAGCATTCCATATCATGGAATACGGCAGGATGAACAAGCGAGTTCAGTAAATCTAATTTAGGTTTATCGTGAAATACTTGTTCTGAAATGAATTTCCGGTTTAAGCTCCCGTTATCATAAGCTTCCGGCCCGAAGAGCTTTTTTATCTCATCAATCAGGTGATGCTCATGCTGCATCAGGTACTTGCCCCGCTCATCGGCATAATAAACGGGAATGCCTAATTCCTCGAACATTTTGCAAGCAGTGGTTTTTCCACTTCCAATACCTCCTGTTATTCCAACTTTAAGCACGCGATGGGCAGATGGGTTTCTTCGTTTCATATAAATAAAACGAAACGGCACTAAGATATATTATTCTCAGTGCCGTTTTATGTGATATTTTCTTCAACTATTTCTTTTGTTCGTCTTCGGGCTTCTTCTCTACTTCTCCATATGCCACTTTGGTCATCTCCATAGAAATACCCGATTTCTCGATTCTGATCTTTACATTATTGTCAATTTCAAGAAGAACAGAACCATTCTCTTCTACCTTCATAATTTTACCATGTATTCCCCCCGTAGTAACTACGCGTGCACCCTTCTCTATTTGCATTACAAAAGCAGCCTGGTCTTTTGCTTTTTTAGTTTGCGGGCGAATAAAGAATAACCAAATAACTACTAAAAGTGCTCCGTAAAAAACAATGATTATAGGATCCATAAATTGATTTAGTTATTTAATCTTCTACTTTTTGGCATGCACAAATCCTTTCAAATACAGCATTTCATTCCGAACAGCGGTATTGCAAACAACTGTAACAGATTTCATCTGGTCATTTGTCTTTCCTGCTGAATTAAAAGTAACCTGAATGGTAGCGGTATCGCCCGGCTTAACAGGGTCTTTGGGATATTGTGGAACTGTGCAGCCACAAGAACCGAAAGCACGCGCAATTAACAGATTCTTATCTCCCGTATTAACAATCCTGAAACTGTGCTCCACTTTATCTCCTTCATTGATTGTGTCAAAGTAGTAGGTTCCTGAATCAATCAAAGTTATCAAAGTGGTATCCTTGAGAAGTTCTGCTTCCAACTCTGCGCCCGGTGGGCTTTCCCCTTTTTTGCGACATGAAAAAATGCCGAGAACAAGTATAAATAATCCTACTATAACTATTATCCTTTTCATAATGGCGGCAAATATAATTTTTAGTTATTAGTGAGAAAGTTATGGAATCTGGTTTAACGAATTATTGGAACCTATATCTAAAACTTGAGCCTACTCCATCAACCCTCTTCCGTGTTTTTTAATCTCGCTGCTTTCTTTCATTTGGTTTTTGACCTTATCCAATACTCCGTTAACAAAGTCCTTACTCTTGGGAGTGCTGTACAATTTGGAAATGTCTATGTATTCATTGATAGTAACTTTAACAGGTATAGTGGGAAAATACTTCAACTCACATACCGCCATCTTCATTAAAATTAAGTCAAGCACAGCTACGCGGTCCATCTCCCAGTTTTTGAGATTAGGCTCGATATAGGCAACCAATTCTTCGTTGTATTGAACGGTTCGTGCCAGAAGCTGTAGAGCAAACTTTTTTTCCTCTTCCCAAACATCCATGGTTTGAAAAAAATTGTTCCTGGAATTTTCGCTAAAAGCGTCCACATATTTGCCGAGGATATGAAGGATCAATGCATTATCATCATCAAAGTTGATAAACAGTTCCTCAAGATGATGCTCGAAATCCTTAAACCCAGAAAAGACCTTCTTAAGCATAAATGCTATAATTTCTTTATCCTGCTCTAAAGTAGGTTGTTGGAGAGCTGAGTATTCTTTATACCGCTGTTTCGAAGAAAGTTCATTAAAAAGGTTCTTTACCGTTTCCTCATTGACATAATTCCGAACGCCTTCCTTTTTTACAAAAGAGTTGAACTGCTCGTCATTCAATAAAAAAGTAACAATAGCATTGGCGGCAATTGTAGTACTTGCCTTAGCGTCCTCTTCTGTTTGTATATAGCGGGCTAATCGCTTTGCCTTATCCACCATAGAGTACTGGCAAACTTCAACCACATACAGAAGGTTTGTAAGATATAGGGCTACTGATTTCTGTATCTGATTATGAAGATGTGACTCGAGTTTAGTCAGTTGGGTATCCTGATCCATCTCCCAACCATACAAGGTTTGCATCACTTTTATTCTCAAATTCCTTCTGCCTAACATCTCTCCGTTTTTAAAGAACTATCATTTGTTCGGGGCGCGAAGTTTACATTTTAATCTTAAATCACAAATTTGGTTTATGTCTATAGCGAAAAATTATTGTTTTAACCCCTTAATCCGAAAGTGATTCTTACTGCGAATAATAGTATTGAACAAAAAGATTCACGTAATTAAACTTTCTTGTTACTTTTCAGTCAAGTATAAATACCTGCTAAAAAATACCTGCTATGAAACAGTTCTCCCCTAAGGAATTTATCGGTGTAGTTTATGGAAATTCAGCAACCCCATTACAGGATGGCGATGAAAAGAAAGCCATCCCTACCAGTGAATTTGCCAATACACAAATACCTCATTTTGATAGCAGGGCAACATCTACTCTTAATCCTTACACCGGTACCTTTGGCACTGCCGAACTCTCTCACTTGCTTCGAAGGACTTTGTTTGGAGTAACAAAGACAGACCTCGACCACTTTGCAGGAATGACCATCAATCAGGTAATGGCCGAACTGCTTACCTCATCTCCCACTCCCCAGCCCCCACTTAACAACTATAACAACGGCAACTTTACAGATGCGGATATTCCATTTGGTCAAACCTGGGTAACTGCTCCGAACAATGCCAATAGTATTGCGGCTAATACGTATCGAAGAAGAAGCATTAAGTCGTGGTGGGTTGGTTTATTGCTTAATCAGGAACGTAACTTAACCGAAAAAATGACGCTCTTCTGGCATAACCATTTTGCAACTGAAATCTCTGTTTATCAGGATGCGCGCTTTGCCTACAAACATAATGTATTACTACGGGCCAATGCACTGGGCAATTTTAAAACACTCACGCGCTTAATAACCACAGACCCTGCCATGGTGGTTTACCTGAATGGAAATACGAATACTAAAAACGCACCTAATGAAAACTATGGTAGAGAATTACAGGAACTATTCACTGCCGGAAAAGGCCCTAACTCGCTTTACACCGAAGACGATGTGAAAGCTACCGCAAAAGTTTTAACTGGATGGAGAGACGATAAAAACACCGTTACTACCTATTTCGATTCTACTAGGCACGATACGTATAATAAGCAGTTTTCAGCCTTTTATAACAACACGGTTATCACCGGGCAAAGTGGAGCAAATGGCGCGATGGAAACCGATCAGCTAATAGATATGATTTTTCAACAGCCTGAAGTAGCAAGGCATATTGCACGTAAGTTGTACCGTTGGTTTGTTTACTATGTAATTGATACACAGGTGGAAACGGATATAATTACACCACTTGCCGATATCATTACTCAAAATAATTTTGACATAGTTCCCGCTTTGGACCTGCTTTTGAAAAGCGAACATTTTTTCGACCTGCTGAACATGGGCTGTCATATCAAAAACCCGATAGATCATCTTGTGGGCACATGTCGTCAGTTTAATGTTGTATTTCCTGATTCCTCTAATCTAATCGCGCAATACGCGGGTTGGAATGTGGTGGCAAATGCAATGCTGACTCTTACCATGGATATTGGCGACCCTCCAAGTGTAGCGGGGTGGACCGCTTATTATCAGGAGCCACAGTTTCATGAGCAATGGATCAATAGCGATACGCTTCCTTCGCGCAATGAATATACCGATGCACTTGGTTCTGTTAACGGGGTTCGCGTTGGCGGTGGGATATATGTAAAGATTGATCACATTGCATTTGCGGAGCAATTTCCCAACGCCAGCGATCCAAACCAATTGATTGCTGACAGCGCTGCTTTACTCAGCGCAAACGACATTGGTGTAACCCAAACTGCCTTTCTGAAAACTATTTTGTTATCGGGGCAGGCACAGGATTATTATTGGTCCGATGCCTGGAACAATTACATAACCAATCCTACCGATGCATCTTATAAATCTATTGTAGAAACACGGTTGCGCTCCATGTATCTTTACATGATGCAGTTAGCAGAATATCAATTGATATGACTCAAAAACATCTACCATGAAAAGAAAAACCTTTATCAAACAAGCGCTGCCGGTAGCATCTATTCCATTCCTGCTTAATGGCTTTTCCATGAAAGCATTCGGGCAGGGAAGTGTGTTTGAAAGCCTCCTTAGAGCTGCCACCCAAACTGATCGTGTGTTGGTATTAATTCAATTAAATGGTGGCAATGACGGATTGAATACTGTAATTCCACTTGACCAGTATTCAAACTTGTCAAATGCCCGTTCCAATATTCTAATTAACCAAAGTCTTGTGTTGCCGTTAAATGGCTCTGCAGTTACCGGTTTACATCCTTCCATGACAGGTATTAAGAATTTGTATAATGACCAAAAGGTCGCCATTGTGCAGGGGGTGAGCTATCCGAATCCTAATTTCTCGCATTTCCGCGCAACTGATATATGGCTTACTGCTTCCGATTCAACACAAACCTTAAATAGCGGTTGGGTGGGAAGGTTCCTTGATCAGGAATATGCCGGATATCCAACAGGCTATCCAAACACCACTGACCCCGACCCGCTGGCATTGCAAATTGGCAATGTAGTTTCCACCGCCTTGCAGGGTCCTTCGGTTAATATGGGAATTGCCATTACCAGTTCTTCTAACTTCTATCAGTTAGTTTCGGGTAACTATGACCCTGCCCCTAATACACCCGCAGGCCATGAGCTAAGTTTCATACGGGCTACTTCGCTTCAAACACAACAATATTCTACAGTCATTAAAAATGCTGCATTAGCGCAAGCCAATGTATCTGCTTTATATCCAGCTGCGGGAACTAATTCTTTAGCTGATCAATTAAAAATTGTAGCTCAGTTAATAGGGGGCGGCTTACAAACCCGTATCTATATGGTTAGCCTTGGTGGGTTCGATACACATAACGGCCAGGTAGACACGGGTGCTACAGAAACCGGTGACCATGCAGAACTGCTCCGAAAACTTTCGGAAGCCATTACTGCGTTTGAAGATGATATTACTTTAATGGGTCAGCAGGATCGGGTAATAGGAATGACTTTCTCCGAGTTCGGAAGAAGGATTAAATCAAATGCAAGTTTAGGAACCGACCACGGCTCCGCTCTGCCTGTAATTTTATTTGGAAGCAAGGTAAAGGGGGGCTTAATTGGAACCAATCCTGTTATTCCTGCTAATGTAGGTACCAACGATAACCTTGACATGCAGCACGATTTCCGTTCGCTTTATACCTCTATTCTCAAAAACTGGTTCTGCATCCCCGACAGCGAGGTTAGCGCTACAATGTTGCAAAATTTTCCGTTGCTCGACCTGTTTAATGTGAGTTGTGTTACGGGTATCAGCGAAACCAGGGGAGAAGACAATAGTCTGCTGCGCAATTACCCCAACCCTGCCAATCAATCCACCATAATTGAGTTTCAAACTACAGGAGGGAATATTCAGTTGAAACTGTATGATATTGCGGGTAAAGAAATTGAAACTATTACTGAAGGGACCTACTCTCCAGGTATTCATACCACTGAACTAAGTACACAACACCTCGAGAAAGGAATTTATTTCTATACCCTACTCGATGGGGCAAAAAAAATCAGCAAACGATTGATGATAATGTAACCATTCAATAATCCAGTTAAAACAAAAATGCCTCCCGGTAATCGGGAGGCATTTTTGTTTTCGCATTTACTCTTTCTTTTCTTCCTTCACAGGTGGTGCCGGAGCCTTAGTCCTCACCGGAGGTTTTTCGCGCTGAAATACTCCGCTTATTTTTTCCGATTCTTTACCGTCCAATGTAGCTACCAGAGAAAGTTGTACTTCCTCTTTGCCTTTAAAAATAACACTTATTTTTTCCTGATAAGTCTTGCCTTTACGAACACCACTGTGCTCCATGAATAGGCTATCAGGCGATTTCCAGCTCCCGGTATGGTCGTGGGTGGAGCCATGATTATCTACACTGTACCAATGAATTTTTTCATCATTCGGGTCATAGCCCACAAGGTTAGACGCTTTCATTTCGCCTAGAGTAGAATCTCTGAAAGATTCGTCCAGATATAATCCATAGCCACCAGCAGTGCTGCGGCCAATCAATCGGTATTCCACCTTATGCGTCTTACCCTCTGTTACGATAGTAACATTTCCAACCCAGCGCCCATTAAACTTCATCAGGTTTTTAACTGCTGCTGGGGCATTACTGTTTGCAATGGATGAATGCGCAGCTGCATTCATTCTTGCCTGCAACTTATCAGGCGGAGTCATGGGTGCTTTCTTTTGAGGTGTGGTGGCAACCGGCTTTGGTGGTGTTTTAGTTTCCTGAGCCTGCATGTTTACCGTGGCAAATGAAAATGCCATTGCCGAAAATATAACTTTGATAAATGTAGTTTTCATATTAAATTATTGTTTTAGCTATTGTAGAAAAAGAACAATCCAAATGTAAAAATATATCGTGTTGAACCTAACCGCTTTTAAGGAATTCTAACAACTAACTATCTTCTGCAAACTGTATTAAACACAAAAAAAAGCACGACAGTAATCGTGCTAAATAAAAATTCGAAAAGATAAACGACAAAGTTTAACCAAACTTAAACTCTTACCTCGGTATGTTTTACGTTGGATTTCGAGTAGGTTGGGCAGGTATTTTTGTTGCAGGAAGAAAGGGCTACAAAGCCTACAGCTACCACTGCGATAATCATTTTTTTCATAATCGTTTTCATATTCAGAATTTTTAAAGGTTTAAAAAATATTAGGTCTATTTTTTCGCATACCGCCAACGCTTCCTATTATTGTTTGGTATTTGAACGCAAATTTAGGATAAATATTTTTTGAGGCAAAAGGATTGTCAACATGCAAATACATTTTATAGCCATAGGGGGTGCGGTGATGCACAACTTAGCTATTGTATTACGAAGAAAAGGAAATTCGGTTACAGGCTCCGATGATAAAATTACCGACCCCGCCCGCTCCAATTTAGAGCGCGAAGGAATACTTCCCCATAAGTTGGGTTTCGATGCCGGAAAAATTACAGCTGGTATAGATGCGGTAATTCTGGGCATGCATGCCCGGGAAGATAACCCAGAACTTATACGGGCACAGGAACTGGGCTTAAAGATTTTTTCATTCCCCGAGTATCTTTATGAAGTTTCGAAAGATAAACGCAGGGTAGTAATAGCCGGCAGTCATGGAAAAACATCCATCACTTCAATGGTTATGCATGTTTTAAAGGAAACCAATTTCGACTTCGATTACATGGTAGGCGCAAAACTGAAAGGGTTCGATACCAGTGTAAAGCTAACCGAAACTGCCCCTATCATCATTCTGGAAGGTGACGAATACCTTGCCTCTCCCATTAACCGCGAGTCTAAATTTATGTTCTATAAGCCTCACGTTGCGCTCATTACCGGAGTTGCCTGGGACCATGTAAATGTGTTTCCTGATTATGATGAATATGTAAACCAGTTTAAAAAATTTGCCTACAGTGTAGAAGAATGGGGATTCCTTACCTGGTTTGCCGAAGATGAAGAATTGAAAAGAATCTTTAATACTTACGATTCAAAGGTTCGTACCAGGGCTTATAATACACATCCCAGTATCATTAAAGGCAATACCACCTATCTGCAAACCGATTTCGGTGAAATACCGCTGAAAGTTTTTGGCGAGCATAACCTTCAAAACATCGCTGGTGCAAAAAACATATGTAATGAACTGGAGGTCTCCGATGAAGATTTCTATCGCGCTATTTCATCGTTTGAAGGGGCTGCCAACCGCCTGCAGTTTATTGCCAGAAATGAGCAAACCGTTATTTATAAAGACTTTGCCCACTCTCCTTCCAAACTGAAAGCAACGGTGCATGCCATGAAGCACCAGTTTGCTGCAGAAAAGTTAGTAGCGGTGATGGAACTGCATACCTTCAGCAGTTTGAATAAAGATTTTCTGGATCAATATGCAGGAGCCATGAAGGAGGCGGACGTTCCTGTAGTATTTTACGACAAGGAAACTTTTGCACATAAGAATATGCCGGAGCTGGAAGAAAGTTTTGTAAAGAATTCCTTTGATGATGAGCGATTAAATATTTTCACCGATAAGAATTCATTGCAGGAATTCCTGATGCAACAAAATTGGAAACGCAAGAATCTATTGCTGATGACATCGGGAAATTATGCAGGAATGAATGTGGAAGATTTAGCGAAGGCAATTTTAAATACTACCGTAAACTGATTTCATGGAAGAACAACTCGACTTATTCGGCACCACTGCCTCCAAATTAAACCTGAAGCGCCCGCTAGCCTTTTTTGATTTAGAATCTACAGGCGTTGATTTTGCAAAAGACAGAATTGTTGAAATAAGTGTACTTCGCATAAATGTGGATGGAAGCAAGGTATCTAAAACATGGAAGTTGAATCCCACCATTCCCATTCCTATTGAAGCATCTAAGATACATGGCATTTATGATGAAGATGTAATTACCTGTCCTACCTTTAGAGATGTAGCGCAGGAAATATTTGCGCTGCTTGACCCCTGCGACCTGGCGGGATTCAACTCTAACCGTTTTGATGTACCCATGCTTTTGGAAGAATGTATCCGTGCAGGTTTAAGTTTCAGCATTGATAATCGTGCCTTGATTGATGTGCATAGAATTTATACCCACTTCGAAAAGCGAACCCTTGAGGCTGCTTATCAGTTTTACTGCAATAAACCTTTAGAAAATGCCCACAGTGCCGAAGCCGATACCAATGCCACTTATGAGGTTCTTCTATCTCAATTAGACAAGTATGGCGATGAACTAAAGAGTGATGTAAAGTTTCTGCATGATTTAAGCAATGAAGAAAGATTTATTGACAGCGGAAGAAGATTCGTTTTTATCAGTGGCAAGCCTGCTTTTAACTTTGGTAAATACAAAGGGAAATCAGTGGAAGAAGTGCTTCGCACCGACCCGGGGTATTACAACTGGATGATGAACGGAGATTTTGCACAGCACACCAAACAAAAGCTCACTGAAATAAAGGAAAGCCTTAAACGCAACTAAGCTAATAGTCCTGTTTATACGTTTTTCATACTTCATACAAGTTTATACTTGAATTGAAATACTAAAATTTGAAAACCATTGCTGAAAAGTAGAAGCAAAAATTACTTTTGTCGCTCTTATTTAAAAGCATAAAGAATAGTCTTTTGAGCGATAGCCTCGTCATCATTCCTACTTATAACGAAATCGGCAACATTGAAAAAATGGTGCAGGCTGTATTCGCTTTGCCTAAGGAATTTCACTTACTCATTATTGACGATGGTTCTCCCGATGGCACCGCACAGAAGGTAAAAGAACTGCAACAGAAATTTCCGACCCGCCTTTTTTTGATTGAGCGAAGCGGCAAGTCCGGCTTAGGCACAGCTTACATTGCCGGGTTTAAATGGGCGGAGCCTAAAAACTATGCATTCATTTTTGAAATGGATTGCGATTTCAGTCATAACCCTTCCGATCTTCTCCGTCTTTACAAAGCCTGTGCAGAAGATGGTTTTGATGTTGCCGTGGGCTCACGGTATGTAGAGGGAGGCGGCTTTGTCAACTGGCCTAAAGACCGTATCCGTCTTTCTAAATCGGCATCGGTGTATGTAAACTTAGTTACCTGTATTGGTGTAAAGGACCCTACCGCAGGCTTCATCTGCTACAAACGAAAGGTGCTTGAAACCATCGACCTCGATAAAATACGCTTTGTGGGTTATGCCTTCCAGATTGAAATGAAGTTTGCCGCCCGCAAACTGGGTTTTAGCATTACCGAAGTGCCTATCATCTTTACCGAGCGTGTAGAAGGCGTTTCTAAAATGAGCCGCAACATTATACGCGAAGGCATTGTAGGGGTGCTTAAAATACAGTGGAACAGTTTCTTTAGCAGCTACCGCAAAAAATAAAAAAGCCGCTCTTTTTACAGAGCGGCTTTGGTAATGGACCTTTAGTTTATCTTATTCAATTACCAGTTTACCTGATTTTACTTTTTTGCCATTGTTAGTCAACTGGGCAATGTAAACTCCAGCAGGAAGTTGTGGCAAGGTTACACTCATTTGAGAGGACTG
>JAZKEP010000092.1:6750-12837 GCA_040387015.1 Bacteroidota bacterium | reverse complement strand
TGAGCATATACACGGTTAACAACTACCTTTTCGCCTAACACATTTACAATACTCAACTCGGCATTGTCTAAATCTTCAGTTACCAGATATTGAATCGTAATTCTATCAGTAGCTGGATTAGGATAAATGCTCATGAAAGATTCAGGAGCTTTACCTGTGCCTTTGAACTCGTAATGATAATTTCCATCCGGTATTTTAGTGAAGATATAATCATGCGCATGAGTGGTCATGTTTAGTAAGTCGCGAGCCTGCGCTGCGTATTTACCTCTGCGGTTATCAATATCTGCAAGTAGTGCCTGATGTACTTCTGACAACTTAAATGGTTCTATTTGACCTTTCCCAATTCCAATTTCTATTCTCTGCAAAACCACAAAGTCAACATCATCATTAGAAGAAGGCACAAAGTTGTTCAGCATTGTTTCTGCCTGCAGCCATTGATCCTTTTGTGTAGCTACATAGTAATTAAACATAAAGTTATCGTGGGCTGTTAAATAGCTATTAGCATTTACAAACTGCACCAGTTTGTCAACTTCCAAGGTGTAATCTTCGTTGTTATCTAAAATGCCATAGAGACTTTTTACATGGGCGAGACGTGACACACTTGAAACTTTATTCAATTCTGACCTATAGTCAGCTTTTAGTGTGTAATCCGATGAGTTTAGCTCAATAGGATAATTTTTCTCATACTGGTTTTGGAAACGGAAGTTATAAAGCATTGGGTCTATTTTACGACCTCCCTCCGATTCTTCGTTACCAACATAATTACCACAAGAAGCCGTAGAAGTAATTGTATTAGCTTCAACGTTCACATTACCACTTGTGTGCAAAACTTCAGAATTGCCCCATAAGTGAACAGTTCCTGCAATTGGTCCTGCTACATCAACAGCATTACCAAATAATACAGCACCACCTTCAGGAAGATAATTGCTTACAAACATATTCCTTCCTCCATCAAGCGCATCATTAGCTCCGCCAATGAATCCTCCGTATATACCATTGAATCTTATACCCGCTTCCACATAATTGTAGAGGTAGTTGTTTTTGATATGTGGAATTCCGCAGGGAGCCGGCTCACCACACACAGTTACTTGATTAAAGTTAATAGCTACTCCCGTTTCGTGTATACAGTTTTCAGCAATATAACCCGAATTAGCATTAAAGTGCGTCTCAAAATTAATACCGATACTGCTTGAAGCATGTCCGGGATAGTTTGTGTAATCCTCCACCGGATTACCACCCTCTTTCCTAATCCCTTCCATATTGATTGTATTATAGTGAATACGAAATGCTTCATTTGAGTTATCAAGATTTATTCCAACCTGTGGAATTCCGTCTTGTGACTGCCAACGTGTAGTTTTTATGTCATTCCAATAAATAAGCAGATCAGAAGATCCTTCAGCTGCTATGCCATATCTTTGGAAACTTGATATGGTATTGCGCCCTATTGCGACATAATCACCACCACAATTGTATAAGTTGATAGCATCATAAAAACCCGAAATCTTATTGTCCGTTATTTCAATGTCATCTGATGCCACAGCGCAAACAGCAACTAGATCTTGAACACTTGTACCATCCCTCAAGTTATTCATCTCATTACCTATTACACTTACCATGGCATTGTTGGCTGAAATGCGAACAGCAGCATTGATGGGGTCAATATTACTTTCAGCACCGTTATAACCTCCAGTATACTGTATATTGTTGCTCTCGAAAGTCACAGGGTCATTATTCGCAAATAGATCCATACATCTATACATATTGGTAAATTCATTGTTAATGACACTGAAAGAGCTTTCCAAAGCAAGTATTCCTCTGTATAGAGGTCCGTTCACAGGTTCATCTATTGTAAAGCGGTTGTCACTAATCGGCTTATGCAGATTGGATTTATACATAAGAATTCCTGTGGAAAGTTCGAGCGCATCCAAATAGTCTGTAGCATAAACTGTATGATGGTAAGCATTGCCCGATATGCTGCCATAGAAGTTAACTTTTACGATGACGGTTCCCAGGAAACAATCAAAGAACTCATTATTTAGAATATCTAATTGCGCTACCATGTTACCCTCGCAGCAAGGTGCATCTTCAGCCTGAAAGACTGCCACTCCCAAAGCTGCCTGTGTAAACACACATTCATGTATTACACCTTTATTACCTCCGGTTGGATAGTCCTCTTCAATAAAATCCGCAACAAACTCACCATCAAAGAACAACCCGGCCCAAAAGGCAGTTGGCTCACAAGGTTTAAATTCAGAGTGCTGAGCATCAATCCAGGATTGGGAAGAAAAACGTATTCCTGCTTTTTCATCAGCAAAAACCACTTCACAGTTATTAATATTTACCCGTATACCGTGAGGGATAGTCAACATTTGGGTGACATAGCATTTAGGCGGAAATGTTATCTCTGTTCCTTGCAAAATCATCTGGCTATTTATCCATGCCTGATTTATTTCTACATAAGGTGCTTGTAGATATCTATCGCAACAATCAGTAATATAGTTGCTAAAAACTGCTGTTGCCGTACAGCCATTGTCGTCAGTTACAGTAACAATGTATTGGCCATATTCAGCCTCACCTTCGTCAAGAACGACTACTGCACCCGTGGTAGATGAAAGACCATCTCCGGGGCTCCATTCATAGGTATAGCCTGGAGTTCCACCCTCAACTACTGTACAAATAGTAATTTGCTTAGTTCTGTCACAGCCCAAATACCCAGTAGGAGTAAGTGCTAACGTGAGAGGTGGATTTAATGTAAAATTGAGAGGTTCAACACATGGTAAGGTATAGACATCTCCAGTGGCATACAGGTAGTTACTAATAACCAAATTAGCAGTATGGCTTCCAGGCGATAATGAAACACAAGGTCCTCCTTCTCCTTCGGGCATGTATACATCATCGTCAACTTCTAAATAAGCATATGGCCATAAATCCTCTATAGTAATCGGATTCCCGTTATAAGAAAGATTAAAGCAAACAACATAAGGTGATGTGCAATCTTCAATTGTGTAATCAATCTCGATTGTAGGGCTGATTGGCAAGAAAATTAAATCCATTTCGCCATATAAACCAGGAGTTCCCCCTATCGGTGTTGATGTTATTACTAAAGTATTAGTTCCAACTGGTATATTTGAAATTGAGCTAAAATCCAATTCGAAGGGATAGTTCGTAGAACTAAAAGAAGAAAAGCTCCAGACTGCCAATACATTACTACTTGCATCTTTCAACTCGATGGTAATGTTAGAAAAATAAGACGTCAAATTCAGTGCACTGTAAACGTGAGTGTTGCCGCTCGAATATCCTAAAGTTATATACCCCGTCTCGTCCATGCACAAAGGTCTAGTCATAAGATACGAAGCACAGGTAGGATCGCCTATCGAAGATTCTGCAATAAAATCAGTAATTGAACCAGGGTCCTGAGTTAACCAAGCAAGTGTACATACCTTCCCGTTTACATTTAAAAAAGATAGCCATATCAATGATAGAATTAGAACGCTTTTCCTGGTATTAGATACCGCATTCGAAATTGGTTTCAGTAAAATCTTCCTTTTCATAGTATTATCATTTTAGGTTTTTTTCGCCTACTCTCTCTCAGCTTTTCGGCAACCGCTGTTTTAATAATAGTTGCAGCCATAGGGGTGCAACGGCTTCAGTTAACCGGTTGTCAGCTAAGTGTGTGGCGGGGGTAGTTTGTGAAGATTCATGGTGAATGGATTAATATTTCTTATCGGGTTACACTCCTCTTCTACCCTATTGTTATTATATAATGTCCGGGGGTCATGCCTACGTTCTGGGCGGTGAGGTAAATATTAACTCCGCTAAAGCCTATTTGCCCGGCATTTACCTGCACCCACTGACCGGGCGGCACATCGATAAACATGGTTGAGGGCCCCGGAGGCATGCCGGGCACATTGGTAAAGTAAAAACGAATACCGCTACCTGCTGCTTCCAGAAACAGGCCGGTAGCTGCGGCTATCAAAAGCCCTGTAATAATTACGTTGGTAATACCCGGTGATGTCAAATCGCCTTCGCGCACCGTGGGGTTGCTGCTGCCCTTTTTTTTGCCTACCGAATGCTCGCTGATGACTACATTAAAGCCCCACTCGCTAAGCATTTCTTCCGTGCCCATATAGTTTTGCAGCAGGCGGTCGCGGATGCTCATAAAATCGAAATACATCGTATTGGGCGTTTGACTGTTTTGCCCTGCGGCATAGCCCATTTTTACCATCGCCTGATTGTGGATCGACTGCGACTCGCCTTTCAGCGTATCCCAATTATCTACCAAAGCCCTGGCATCGGTAACCATGGGTTCGAACACAGCCATATCTACATTGTCTATCAGCGGACTGGCCAGTCCTAAAGTGGTATGCCTTTCTGCAATATCTTCGCCCAGTTCCAGCAGGTTTTCGGGTTTATCGTCAGGTATGTCAATCCGAATATTTTTGCGCGCCCCGGTTTGCGAGGTAACCACATTAAACCCCCACATCTGCAAATTTTCTTCAACGCCCCTGTTTTTATTCTTCAATACATCGCGTATTTGCAGCACAAACCAATACATGGTTCCTTTAGTTTGCTTACCCTGCCCCTTGTTGATGCCGCATAGCGTTTTTGCCTGGTCATACACCGCTTGCGCTTCGTCACTTTTTTCTTCGGCAGTGGTGCGCAGCGTTTCTATTTCGAGCGTACGATTGTTAAACAACGCCATATCTACCCAGCCTGTCATGGGACTATTAGCCCCCAAGTTAGTATGCTTCTTAAAAGCCTTTTTTGCCGCCTTAATGCTGGCATCGGGCTTATCTACCGGAATGTCAACTCTTACAAACTTTGCCATAGTTTTAAATTTTGAAGGTTATGGAATGAAGAAAGTCTTGGTTCGTTGAAAGCAAAAACCCCGCTTTTTGCCCGATTTAACACAAAAGATCTCTGGGTAGTCAAACCTTGGGGCTGGGTAGCCTTACCTGATAGCTGGGTAGCCTCACCTTGGGGCTGGGTAACCTTACCTGCTAGTTGGGTAACCTTACCTTGGGGCTGGGTAACCTTACCTGATAGTTGGGTAACCCTACCTGCTAGTTGGGTAGCCTTGCCTGATAGTTGGGTAACCCTACCTGATAGCTGGGTAGCCTTAGCTGCTGGCTGGGTAACCCTACCTGCTAGAAGAAAACTGCTACTTACAAGCTGATAACAGCATTCTTGAAAGAAATATCTAAAGCCGGATAAAAAATTTTGGAAACCGAAAGAAAAAAGGGCAAGACTGAAAATAAGCCCGGGCATTACAGCTTTCGGGTTATAATCAGCCTTGCAGGTGATGTGGTATATGTAGGTGTGTGGTAACACGGTGTGGCTTTGATGAAACGAAAGTGCACACGTATGTTTCTCCCCGAAAGAGGAAACCGATAAGTGATAGCAGAAATTTGGTAAGTGAGGTGTTTAGGGTAATAAGTGATATTTAAAGCAACGATGAACTGATAAGTTCATACAAGGCTTCGCGCTTGCGCTGCGACACCGTTACTGCCGAACCATCGCTCATTTTTACAATGGGCGAAGTGGCTTTTATTACTTCGGTTACATGATGGCGGCTGATAAGGTCGGCATGGTGAACGCGCAAAAAATCTTTTTCGCCCAGCAACTCGGCATAATCGCCCAGGGTTTTGGTAACCAAAAGTTTTTCGCGGTTGCTGAAATAAAACCAGGTGTAACCTCCATCGGCTTTGCAGCGCACAATATCTATTATCCGCACAAACAGCATACCCTGCAGCGTGGGCAGGGCTATTTTGCGGTCTTTGTTATCGCTCTTGATATTGCTAAGCAGGGTTTTAAGCTGTTGGTTTTCGGTTTTGGTGGAAATGCGTTCTACTGCTTTGGCTACTGCGGCAATCAACTCCGAAATGTCTACCGGTTTCATTACATAATCACAGGCCGCCAGATGAATAGCGCGCAGCGCATACTTTTCGTAAGCTGTTACAAAAATTATTTCGAAGGGAATACTTTCATACGTTGCCAGCAAATCGAACGCGTTACCATAGGGCATTTCAATATCTAAAAACACCAGCATAGGGTTCAGCTTGGCTATTATCTTTTTAGCCTCCTTCG
>JAZKEP010000092.1:4010-6740 GCA_040387015.1 Bacteroidota bacterium | reverse complement strand
TCATCGTCAACAATAATTGCGTGTATGCTCATAAAAGATGTTTGGTGATTGGTTATTAGATAGTGGTTACTGGTTTAAGGTTGCTGGTTAAGGGCTAAAGGTTTAAGGTTGCTGGTTACAGGTTTAAGGTTTAAGGTGGTGGTTTGTTTGATTATTATTTTAAGAATAGAGGTTACTTATACAATTTTTCTTGTGCTGTTAACGCGCCATTCGCCATACATTTTCAATTAAGGGCACATACACTATTACCATAGTGCCGGTGGCCTCACCGCTGGCGTTTTGTTTATCAATTACTTCCACCTTTATTTTATCATCGTTCACGCTGTTGAACAAAGCAACCCTGTTTTCCGACAGCTTTACCCCTTTCGATTCATGGTCGGTAGGCCGCTTGCTTTTAAGTTCTTCGGCTTTCTTGCGACCAATGCCGTTATCGTCAATACGGCAAACCACAAAGTCATTTTCTGCGCTAAACGAAATATTTAGTATGCCTTTGCCACTGGTTTTATACATCAGCCCGTGGCTGATAGCGTTTTCCACGTATGGCTGCAATATCATAGATGGAAAATTAAGCATATCTGGCGAAAAATTCAAGATGTTGTTGGTAATGGAATAATCTACCCTCGGGGTAAAACGCATTTTTTCTAAACTCAGATAGTTATCTAAGTAATCCATTTCTTCTTTTAAAGATATAACCGGCATGGAAGAAATATCGAGTGTGCGCCTGATAAGCCTGCCGAAACTTGCCAGGTAAAAATTAGCCGCCTCGGTATTATTCTGATTGATAAAGTTTTGAATAGAGTTGAGCGAGTTGAAGATAAAATGCTCGTTCATTTGTGCCCGCAGGGCCTGCAACTCGGTTTCATTAATTTTTTTATTCATACCTGTTTTCTCCTTCTCGCGCGCACGTATCTGATAAATGCGCCAGCGCATAGCGGCCCAAATCATCAGCCCTGCTGCTGAAAGCATCAATACCCGGAACCACCAGGTACTCCAAAACGGGGGAGCAATAGTAAATGTCAGTTCAGCAGGTACTTCACTCCATATACCTTTTACGTTACGCGCCCAAACCCGAAAGTGGTATTTGCCGGGCGCCAATGAATTGAAGTTAAGCGAGGAGTTGCGCGTAAATACCGTATCGCCCTCCAGTATATACTTATACAACATGTTTCCCCCACTGTTGTAGGATATCCCGATAAAATCAATCTGAATATTACTCTGCGTATGCGTAAGAACAAGATGCTGCAGATTGCTGTAAACAGAATCGGTTGTTTGAAAAGAAGTAACATATACAGGCGGAGACTCTGACTCTTTTCCATCGGTTTTATCTATACGCAGCAAACCGCTACTGGTGGCCACCCAAATATTAAGGCTATCCACAAAAATATCGTTCACCGAAATTTCTTCATCCCCTGCCAACTCGCCCAGCGAGGCAATATCGAAACCAAAGCGCGGGCTTTGCCAATACGTAATCTTCGATAAATGCCGGTTGGTGCAAACCCAAATAATACCATCTGTTTCTTTAAAGAAACGCACACAGGCATCGCCCGGCAAACCGTTTCTGGTATTAATAGCAATTATACTATCAGCGGTAATTACAAAAAAACCACGTTGATGGGTAGCCACCCACATATTATCGTATTCATCGCACAACAAATCTGTAATGCGCGATTGACTGATAGACTTATTTCTGTCAAAAGGCTTTATAACATCACCCGCCAAAATTTTTACACCCGAAAGGGTTCCGAGCCAAATGCGGTTACGCTTATCTCTGACAATGGCGGTGCATCGGCCTTCCATTAAAATATCCGATTTAAAGCCGTTATCTGTTTTAGTAATTCTGTATGCCCTGGATGAAGCTCCCACCAAGAGAGAGTCGGGAGCCTCCATATTCATATTTTTTACGCAAACAGGAAGCACCATTTCTACTTTAGAAGGCTGCCCTCTGTTAACAGCGAATAAACCATAGTCGGTACCCAACATATAGACTCCTCCATTGTTGAAATTACACTGCTTAATAACCCGGCTGCCTCCAAAAACATTTTTGTATAAACGATTTAGTTGCAATGTATTGTCTTTTAGTATTGCATAATTCCAGTTGTCGAGCCCCACCGAAATAAATCCTTCTGATGTTTTATAAACCGAAGTGACATTTGTATTTCGCTGAGCACCATCAGGTTTATACATAACCGTTTTACCGGCAGGAATAAAAAAAACACCGCGACCTAAAGATGTAATCCAGGTGTTGCCGTCACCGTCAAAGTTGGTAAAAGAGTAAGTGACATCAGGGGGTAAAAAAGGGTAAGGATCAGGCAAAGGAGTCAAATAAGTAGTTAGGGCTTTAATACCCCGGGTGCCCACCGAAATAAGAATTACAGAGTCGGCACGCTTAGCCACCGAATGAGCCAGTACAATATCACGTAAAAAAGGGCCGCGGAGGCTTACAGGTTTTAAATTTTCATCAGCACTGAAAGCGGTAAAGTTGATACTGGCCGAAAAATATCCTTGAAACACATAGCAATAATCGTTGGTAAAAGCAGGAAAGAAATGACCAATCGTATCAAACGTAAACAGCTTTTTAAACTGCGGTAAACTATCCTTTAGTTCAACATGATAAATCGACTTAGTGGAGGCAAGCGTTAATCTATTTCTAAAATATCCTATTTGAGAAATTTCCGTGGTATCGGGAGATAAAAAATTGTAGAGTCGTTTCCCATCAATTACAGTGATTTT
>JAZKEP010000092.1:0-4000 GCA_040387015.1 Bacteroidota bacterium | reverse complement strand
TACTACCCAGTATCCAAACCTTCCCTTCTTTATCAATCCCTATATCCCTGAAGAGGTTATCAGCACCTCCTATGCGGCTAAGCATACTGTCGTTGTGGGTAGTATGTATTACTCCGTTGTAAATAAAACACGGTCGCGAGTTATAGCAGATCATCCAAACTCTGTCCTGTGAATCTACTCTGATGAATAAAACTTCATTATCGGGCAAACCATCCTGAGTGGTAAATGTTTTAAAGTTAGTGCCGTCAAACCTGCATAAACCCTGGTCAGTGCCAAACCATACAAAGCCTTTATTATCCTGAGCTACATAATAAACAACGGTGCTTGCCAGGCCGTCTTTTATACTGTAGTTCTTATAAACTAAATTTTGAGCACTAGAATATTCCACACATAAGAATGTAACCAAGCAAACAAGTAAGTAACCAAACTGCAGGTTTTTCATTTAAATCTTAACTATTTTCATCACCTTGCTTTTACCATTCAAAGTTATACGCACAAAATAAGTTCCTGCCGCACAGACATTATTAGCAGCATCATTTCCGTTCCAGATAACAGAGCTACTATTTGTTACATGCATTTTCCTGATTGCTCTACCGCTCAAATCAAATATTTCTGCATCCATCGTTCCTTTACTATCCATTCCCGATTCAATAACTACAGAACTGCTGAAAGGATTCGGATAGCAATTAACCTCCATAGCTGTATGCTTTGTATAGCTAATAGAAGAAGGTGTAAATATCTTGTTGGTATAAATGCCGTTTCCGTGGGTAGCCACCACCATCTTATTATCAAAAGTGCGGGACGTTATCATATTGATAACTACATTACCAATAGAGTTTGCTCCTTCCTGCTCCCAAACAGTATTGGCACCATTCAAATTAGCGGTAGAATATAAACCGGTGCTGGTTCCAACATAATAGTTGGTTACGCTGCCATCATTATAAATATGAGCCCAGTTAACCGAAGGGCCATTACCGCTTCCATCGGCCTGCTCTTCTAGGCTACCACTTACATCAGTCCAGCTTACACCTGCATTATCGGAATAAAAAATACTCTTGACCCCATAATTAGAAAAGGTAACTAACACCTTATTCATATTCAAGCGGTCAACCTCAACGCAACTCAAATAAGCACCGGCAGGAAAGTTGACACCAGTAATATCTGTTTTTGCAACAGCGTTATTGGTTAGGCAACTATCCATTCGATATAGTTTTCCGTTATCCGTTCCTGCATAAAGAATATTTGTATTCGCCTCGCTCATGTCTAATGAAGAATAGCGAGGGGCTGTAAAGCCACTGCCTAAAGAGGTTCCGGTTAATCGTTTCCAGCCCAGTGAAACAGTGTTATACTCATCGCCCGTCATGGGAATGAATGACAGTGAATCGTTGCGCCATAAACTTCTTCCGCCAGCCATATACATTACGTCATCATCGAAAGGATCCAGAATAAATGGATTGATGAACAAATAATTGCTGCCGCCTAAAGGATCAATTCTTGTGTAAAGATTATTTACCGCGCCAGTATCGTCTACTTTATGCTTATATATTTTGCCTTGCTGAATACTTAAATAATAATCAGAACGGCCATGCGTAATAGCGCAATAAGAGCCATCGCCATAAAATGTTTTTGACCAGTCGCGGGTATAGTCGGGTGTGTTGGTGAAATACGTTCCGTTATCCTGCAAACCGCCTATGATTATTTCATTGTTTGTGTTACCGGGTTCAATGGCGCAGGTATAAAACTGCCCGGTGTTATATCCCTTGCCCATTAACTGCCACTGAATAGCCGGAGAAGTAATGTCCGTGGTTTTCATTAGTCCGCCATCGGTACCCGAAATAGCAGTGTTAGTATTAGAAGGAAGAAAAAGAAGTTTGTGCTGGTCGGGATGATGATTCGGATATACATAGTTAGAAATACGATTGGTGTCGCATTGATACCCTCCTATCCAGTCATACGCAGCAGTAGAGAAGCCATCGGTAGAACGATAAATATCGGTGCCTCCGAGAAACACAAGATTTGTATCGGCCGGATGAACAACTACAAAAAGATCATACGAGCTTTGGGAATTAAACTTCCTGAAATCGAAATTGAAATAGCCGGTACAATTATCATCAGGAATATTAGTCGTTCTGTTGACCCATTTACCTCCCGCACCGGTTCCATCACCCGATAGGTACTTATACTTCCATAACGAATGTCCTGTTGTACCGGTCCCGGGTGTTTCGGCAATGAAATAGACCTGCGTTTCATCGCCCGGAGAAATTCCTATTTCAATTCTCCGATAAGCGGCAGCGAACCCGGCAGGAGTAATATTTACCCAATTTACTCCGTCTTCACTTCTCCAAATTCCTTTACTCGCTGTTTCACTTGAAACAGAAGCATAAAGTACTCCATTCGAAGTAATAGCAATATCGGTGTATTCCGAAATTTGAGTAATGCTCGTATCTAAACCAAGAACAGGAATCCATGAAGTTCCTCCGTCAATACTTCGCCAAATACCGTTCACCACAGCAGCATACACTTCATCTTCGGTTGTGTTCGTGGCATCGGTTACCATTTCCCATACAAAATCAAAATCGCGTTGCTCATGCAAGGTTGTTGGGGAGTTTGAAACAGTAGAAGGAAGTTGAGTCCAACTAATTCCGCCATCGGAAGATTTAAGAATACCATCACCACTGAATTGAGAAGAGAATCCGGCAGCATTTACAATGCCGTAATTCTCCCCGGTACCGTAATACCAAACATTTGTTTTGCCGGGTCTGGTATCTTGCACAACGCATGTAGTGGAATGTAGTTGTCCCGGCTGAGTGGTTTTGACGAAACTTGCTCCGGCATCTGTACTTCGCCACATTCCTCCGCTCACTTGTCCTGCCAGGATAATGTTTTCGTTAGTTACATCTAATGCAAGCGCTCTTGTTCTACCTCCTAAATTATAAGGTCCTCTGTTTTGCCAAGTCAGGCTGCGGGATGATTCGTTTCGTTTAGGAAGATTAGCTGCAAACGCCAATTCCTGTTTGCGAATATCCTTTGGGATGTATCCGGTAACCGGGTTTCTGAGGCGGGAGAAATTATACTCGCTTGCGCCATGTGGGTCATCGAAACCACTACCACCATACAGCGTAGACTTGTTCCCCTCAGATGGAGTTACGTGTACAGGAACTTTGATAAGGAATGAAAGAATGGTTAGTGTAAAAACGAACGATACTAAAGGCGCAGCTTTATTTTCCATGAAACAGTTTTAGCTGCGCTAAGATATAAAACAGAAATGCCGCCCGAAGCCGGGCGGCATTTCTAAAAAACTTTATGTTGATGATACTACTTAGCCGAGATTCCGTTTGCTGAAGAGTTTACTTCAACCAACGTCATTCCGGATTTAATAACAGTACAGGCTTTTGGAGTTTTATCCGGTGCCATCAAACAAACTACATCATTTTCTTTAAGATAAAATTTCTGGAAATTGCTTAAGCCTCCATAGGTCTCAATTTTGGGGTTGCGGATATTTTCTTTCGGCCCTGCAAAAATAGCTACGGGTCTCTCCGCTCTGTTTTTAAAGTCTATCACCATTTCTTTTCCTGCAGCCGCTATAGCAGGCGCTTCTGCTTTCGTAACTATTCTGGGAACATCGGAAGTAATTCCTGCTTCTGCATTCTGAGCCGATGCATTATAGAGCGCACTAACCAGTAAAAGTGAAGGAATAATTCGTTTGATCATATTTTTCATGTTGTATATTTTTAGAATGTGAACATAGTGTGGATAATGACAAGAGCCGTGCACATAAGAACACTCCAAAAGTATAATGTAGTAAAAAATGGAAACAGGGAATAAGAAGATAAGCTGCGGTTATCTCACCTTCATCTTTCTAATCATAACAGAAAATAAGGAAGGGGGTACAATTCGGCACCACCATCCGATAACGCGAAAAGAAACCCAATTCCTCTTTTCCGTGAAACTCGCCAAGCTCTTCCGATGCTCGCTTAAAGAAGGCTTTTCTCTTTGGACA
>JAZKEP010000091.1:21196-22264 GCA_040387015.1 Bacteroidota bacterium | reverse complement strand
CAAAACCGGGCTTTACTACACAGCCCGCTACGACACGCTGGGTTGCGAAGTATATAAACTTACAGATTCACTCATCAGTCAGGTAAGCCAAATAACATCTGAAACTGAAGTTTCTGTATTCCCCAATCCTTTTACTACTCAACTTACTTTCAATATTACTGACAACGAACCGACAACTATTACCCTTTTCAATTTCCTGGGTCAGCAACTTTTGCAACAGACATTTACCAACTCTACAACTATACACACCAGGCAACTGCAAAACGGCATTTACTTTTATGAGTTACGCAACCACAAGCGGACCATTAAAACAGGAAAGGTTGTAAAGCAATGACAGAGGAAAAGCCAGCCGCTGGTAAAGGGGTTTAATCCACTAACGGTCTAATGTGCAATGCCTAATGCGCAACCGTAATTAAACAAAGATGAAAAACCGTTTATTAACCATTCTGCCAACATGCTTTTTAGTAATAATAACTTGTTTCAATAACGGATACGCTCAACAAAGAAAAGTAGATGTTGAAACCACCTTTAAAAACATACTACAGATTGGGAAAATTACTTTGTCCGCTAACAACTATCAAAAACTGCAGGTGTTTTTAAGTGATACTTTTAAAAGGAACAATAACATAGATGAATCCGGGTTTTTCCTTAGTCAGGAATTTTTGGATTTTAGTTATAGCTCCGAAGTATTTATATATGGGTATACGGATTGGAAAGAATACAGTGGAAGCGTAGAAGACTTTGCAAAAAAAGCAATGGTAGATGGTTTTGGAGACACCGTAGATTATAAAAGCCCGCTTTGGCATAACGGCAACATACCTGATAGTCTACGTCAAATTCAGTTTGCGTCTACGCGATCAATAGGTAAGTATTTAGGTGAACTGGGATACGCTCTATGCAATATTGATTGTGATTGCGATTGTTATAGGCTTGTTCTTATTCGACCTAAAGATTTAGAACTTTTGCAAAACGCTGTAACCGCATTAGGTTGCCAATTGAAACTTCATGAACAGGAATGGTAACTAGCTCACTTAAGTCTGGAATATTCTTACCTTTAGTGAACATTGT
>JAZKEP010000091.1:14652-21186 GCA_040387015.1 Bacteroidota bacterium | reverse complement strand
TTTTCACACTAAATGCACTAATTTATTCATTCACTTAAATCAAAATAACATGGAACAGTTAATCAAATTAATTACGGAAAAAACGGGAATTTCCAACGAACAAGCTGCTACTGCTGTCAATGTAGTTACAGGTTTTTTAAAAGACAAACTTCCCGCAGGATTGGGAAGCCAGCTCGATGGCCTGTTGAATGGAGGTAGTGCCGGTTCAGTTAATGATTTAGCCGATGGACTGAAGGACAAAATAGGAGGTATGTTCGGTAAGTAATGGTCTTAAAGTTTAGTTTAAAAAGGGGTTGTTTTATAAGCAACCCCTTTTTTGCGTTTATACCTTACGTTACCAAAAATAGAATACATCCTTTCGCACGTGCAGGGCGTCCGAAACGGGAGATCTTGCGCAGGCTAATTTGATATAAGAAATAGCATTATCTTAACTCAAAGGTGCTCGATTGAGTTCGCTCGGAAGTTGCAGTATATCCCGTTCCTTTAAATCAAAATTACTCAGAGCAGGATGCGAAAGCACCGATGCCACCAAGGGGCTAGCCTTAAAAGTCTGCAATGCCTCGTTATCTTTAAAAAGATAAACAGCACCGGCTTCCTTTTTAGCTGCATCAATCAGCCATATTTTCCAAAGGCAGCCAGGCACTTCTGCAAATGCAGGCGCAAGTTCAGCACCCATCTTTTCAAACTCTTCGGCACTTACACTGAACGAATAATTAGTTACAAGAATTCTTTGTGTCATAATTATGAATTTAGATAGTGTAACAAATTTACGGCATTTCCCTTTGCTATTTAAAGTCTTCTTTCGCGAGGGTAACTTGATAGGTTGAATAAAGAAAGGTCTGTGTATATCCCTCTGCAGAGGCTCGCCTCCGGCTCTACGAAAACACAAAGACTAAACTAACTTAGCGCAGCGATTCGAACCCTTCCCAATTGTTATAGTAAAGACCCAACAGAGACAAAATGAAAGATATTGAGAAGAGCAATTTTATGAGGCTTGTTGGTATTTGGAAAACCACAGGGGATATTAAAACAGAGCAGGGCGACCTGAAACTATCCGGCACTGACAGTTACGAATTGATACTTGACGGTAACTACATTTTACATAAGGCTAACGTAAAAATGGGTAATGACAGAAGCGAAACTTTAGAAATTATCAAATTGGATAATTCACCCGACAAAGCAATAATGCATTACTTCAATACGAAAGGCGAAAACGGCATAATGCAGAGTTCCATCATCAGTGATGATTTCAGGATTGAAGGAAATGGTTTGAAGTTTAATGGAACAATCAATAAAGAAAATACAAGAATTATTGGTAAGTGGTATATTCAGGCGGAGCATGAACAATGGGCTGAATTGATGGACTTAAATCTCGAACGGCAAATAAGTTAATGATAATAAGAGAATGTTAGCCTCAACGTGTATACAATTAGTTATTAAACCATAAATCCATGACAATAATAATCAGAACAACACTTTTGACAGCTATTTTCTTTTTTGGATTGCTGCCCGGTTCGCAAGCGCAGACACTTAAAATTGATAGTTTAAGTGGTAAGTATGTTATGCGTGATATAATACCAGTTGATACCACATTGACAAGGGAGCAAATTTTTGGAATTTGTAAGGATTGGGTTGTTAGAAATTTAAAGAGTAGTGACAATAACATACTCTTGGATGATAAAGATTATAAACAAATTACCACAACAGGTGTTGTGAAAACCTCGGATATGCCAATAGCACTATGCTCAATCGCAAATTGTATGATTGATTTTAAGTTTACTATCAATATTAAGGAAGGCAGGATCCGTTACACAATTGAAAACATTGTTCACTATGGAACAAACAGTTGTTCAAACCCTCCCGAAAGGATGACAACTCCTTTAGAGAAATGGAATTTAAAAGTAAAACTTGGTAAAAATGTATTTGCCGACATTGAAGCTAAATTAACAGCGTTGACCAAGGACTTAGCACTTTCTTTTAGCCGGAATGATAAAGATAATTGGTAGTTGGACTTAACGGGAACGCTAACATCTAACGCAAGGTTTAGTTCGCCATGTCTCATTTCAAATGCCGGATGCCACAGGTTTTGATAATCTTTGTATGGTAATCAGGCGCCTGCGGGTTTTCTGATTCCCTAAATGCAGCAGGCACAGCGCTGGGAAGTTCTTCGTAATCTATAGTCCGCAAGGGACCTCACATGTAATGACTAAAGCGGGATCTAAGTGGACAGCATCCCAAGCGGGGGATCCACTCTTCTCCGCCTTCCGCAACATCACTTGCAATAACAGGATATATTTGACTTATATGCTATTTTAACCAACCGCAAACAACAATAGATTATAGATGAAATTAAACCAGACCCAAAAAGTAATACTTCTTGTTTTTTTAAGTTTTGCAGCTTATTATTTTCTGTTTTTAAATTTTAAGGCTATCAAAGTTGCGATTAAAGCACTAACCAATCAAGGATTGATTGGTTACGTATTGTCGTATTTAATAATTGGAATTCCAATTTTCATAGGAACATATATAATTGACAGAAGGTCAAGTATTTTTAAAAGTCTTGGGCTTTCATCAAATATTTTCACTGCAATATGGACAAGCCTGTTATTTACTTTGCCAATGTTTCTGGGAGGTTTACTTTTCTTCAAAATTAACCTGCAAATAGAAGTTGACAGTTTAGTCGCTGCAACCATAATAGCAGGCTTTATGGAAGAGCTGTATTTTAGGGGGTTTCTGTTTGGCCAGTTATTCAAAAAGACAAACTTAGGTTTTATTCCTTCCGTACTTTTTGGTGCATTAATATTTGCTTTCGCACATTTATACCAAAGTCAGAACATAAATCAACTTATCGGAATTTTTTTAATTACATTTTCAGGGGCTGTCTTTTTCGCCTGGCTATATGTCGAGTGGAACTATAATTTGTGGGTTCCCATTTTTACACATACTTTAATGAATCTTTCCTGGCGCTTGTTTGAAGTTGACAGCTCTGCGTTAGGAGATGTGAAGGCTAATATTTTTAGAGGTTTGACGATTTTTATTGCAATAACTTTTACAATTTTCTTTAAAAAACATAGTAACCAAAGACTATTAATAAACAGGCAAACATTAATGCTGAAAAATGAAAACGGTACGGAAGGACAGCTGCAAGAAATTACCTAAGCTCACAATGCCACAATTCACTCTCTTTTAACTAAATTTCCACACAATTCACCCTTCTTTTCTCCCCGGCTAAAAAACGGACTGTGCCGCGAACTCGACTGACCGTGTCGCGAACCCGGCTGACCGTCCCGCGAACCCGACTGACTGTCTCGCGAACCCGACTGACTGCCCCGCGAACCCGGCTGACTGTCCCGCGAACCCGGCTGACTGTGCCGCGAACCCGACTGACCCTGCCGCGAACTCGACTTACCGTCCCGCGAAGAAGACCACTTGTTAAGCGGAAGCTACTCTTCATCTTCCCTAAGCAATCGCATGGGCTGTAAATTGCATTATCAACCTTTCGAATCTCCTTCTCTCGTTCCCGGGTTTTTATTCCTGGCTGGCGGTATTGCAACACGGCTGTAATTTCCTTTCTATGCCGAACTGAATAATCATTCCCTACGTTAACTATAAACTTCAAACTATAAACTTTAAACTTGCGTTGTTATAACTCAACCGCTATCCTTTGAAAACAAGCCTCCGATTCGTTTCGTTTTTGCTCCTCTTTATAGCAGCCTGCAAAACGGTCCCCTTTCAGGTAAAGGATGGTAAAACAGCCCGCGAACTTTTCCTGTATAACCAAGGCATTGCCTTTTTAATAAAGGAGTTTAATGCCGAAAAGGATCCTATAAAGCAGCAACCCAAGGCCTTCCTCATTGCCGAGTCGTATCGGCAGTTCAATGATTATGCAAATGCCGAAAAGTGGTACCGGCAGTCGCTCGACTTAAACGGTGGCGAGCAATCGCTTTTCAAACTAGGGTTGATGCAAAAGAGTCAGGAAAAATATGAAGAGGCCGCCAAGACCTTCGACCAATATCAGCGCATTTCGGGCGGTGGCTTCGAAGGAAGGCAGCAGGCTATGCAAAGCCGCGATGCTATAGATTGGAAAAAAGCTTTTACAAGGATTCAGGTAAAAAATATTGCCGCTATAAATACCCCCGAGATTGATTACGGGCTTGAGCCTTTAAAAGATAATACGTTTGTGTTTACCTCTTCGCGCGATGAGGTGATAGGCAGTGAGCGCGATGGATGGACAGGAGAGAAGTTCAGTGATTTGTTTATTACCGAAAGAAAGGCGGAAAGTTTTACTGCGCCTGTCAATTTTGGAGTTCCCGTTAACTCACCGGCACATGAAAGCTCTGTTACTTTCAGCAAAGACGGTAAGGAAATGTATTTTGTACGTTGCCAGGCGGACCAACAAAAGAGTAATCAGTATTGCGCTGTGTATTACAGTGCCTTCAACAACGAGCATTGGAGCGAGCCGGTAAAACTCGACCTGTTTTCCGATTCGGTAAATGTTTATGACCCCTATCTTTCGCGCGATGGTAAGTATCTTTTTGTAGCAGCCGGTGGCGAAGGCTTTGGCGCTACCGATATTTTTATGCTGATGAAGGCTGATACGGGCTGGAGCAATCCGCAAAACCTTGGCGGCACCATCAATACTCCGGGCAGTGAACGGTTCCCGTGGTTAGATGAAAAAGGAAACCTCTTTTATTCCTCCAATGGTTTGCCCGGCATGGGAGGCCTCGATATTTTTAAAGCAACCAGATTAAAAGCCGCCTATAAAGAACCGGTTAATCTTAAAGCCCCAATTAACAGCGGTGCCGATGATTTTTACTTTCGCATAGATAAATACAAGCCTGCAAATGCAGATGATACCATTCTATATTCAGGCTATTTTTCTTCTAATCGGGTGGGTGGCAAAGGCAAGGATGATGTTTATCGTTTCGAAGAAAAGTGGACGAACCTTTTTATTGTTTATGGCAAAACCGTTGAAAAGCAATATGAGAACCCGGAGAATTCTGAGAGTAAGGTATTGGGATTAAAGAATCTTCCGAAGAGCAGGGTGGAATTGAAGACGATGGATGAGAAGGTAATAGCCTCGGGTTATGCTGACACAAACGGTGCCTTTGCTTTTAAGCTACAGGCTGAAACAGATTATAAAATAGCAGCGAGTAAGAACGGTTACCTCGCTAATAATGCTTTTGTTTCCACCAAGGGTAGGCGACATCAGGATTCCACGGTCATCAACCTGTTTGTAACCATCGAGTTGGATAAAATCTTTCCTCAGAAGATGCTCGTAATTCCGAATATCTATTATGATTATGATAAGGCGACTCTTCGCCCTGAGTCTAAGCTCGTGCTCGATTCAATTATGATTTTCTTTAAAGATAATCCGGACCTTACTATCGAAATAGGTTCACATACCGATAGCCGCGGAAGCGATGAATACAACATCAAGTTATCGCAGGCGAGGGCTCAAAGTGTGGTTGATTATTTTATAGGAAAAGGAATAGCCACCGAAAGTCTGGTTGCCAAAGGATATGGCGAAACTAAACTGGTCAATAACTGCACCAACGGAGCCAAATGCACCGAGGAAGAACATCAGAAGAATCGCAGAACAACCTTCCGTGTGGTCTCGGCAAAACTCACGCTTGAATCTATAGAACCGGAGGATATACTGGTTGATCCTAAGATGGAAGACAAGTAAAAGAAGGTTTACTCCTGATTGAGTCTGACAAAACCGAACGTTTTTATTTCTTTCAATACATTTGGCCAAATTCAAAGTTTATCAGCGCCCTCTCTAAAATACTTCTCTATCCTGTGGCCTTAGTTTACGGAGCGGTTACTTCCTTTCGCAATTATCTTTATGATAGCAAGGCACTCAAATCAGTCCGCTTCGATTTTCCGGTAATAGGAGTAGGAAACCTCTCGGCAGGAGGTACGGGTAAAACCCCTCATATTGAATATCTTCTTTTTCAATTGCAGTACACTTATAAGGTAGCAACCTTAAGCCGCGGTTATGGGAGAAAGTCTTATGGCTTTTTAATGGCTGACCCAAATTCATCGGCATCTGTGATTGGCGATGAACCCCGCCAGTTTAAAATGAAGTTTCCTGATACCATTGTAACGGTTGGCGAAGACAGAGTACTATCCCTGCCTAAAATTTTACATGAGCGTCCCGATACAGAAGTAATCTTGCTCGATGATGCTTTTCAGCACCGTAGTATCCGCGCAGGTCTATCGGTTTTGCTTACCGAGTATTCCATACGTTTTACAAAAGATGATTTAATACCTGTGGGTTGGCTTCGGGAATCAAAGGGCAACTACCACCGGGCTGATATTATTCTTGTAACAAAGTGCCCTCCCTCTTTATCGCAGCATGAGCGTGCAGAAATTGCTGCGGAGATAAACCCATTTCATTATCAGCGGCTTTATTTTTCTGCCATACAATATGCTCCGCTGTATTCGTTTAATGATCCGGGTTACAGAGTTGAATTGAACAAAACGATGGATGTGTTGCTCCTGTGCGGTATTGCAAAGTTTGAGGAATTG
>JAZKEP010000091.1:8547-14642 GCA_040387015.1 Bacteroidota bacterium | reverse complement strand
AAAGGCGCGCAATGTTTATCTGCGCAATTATCGCGACCACCATCGTTTTGATGTATATGATCTGGAAACAATCCGTGATACTTTTAGAAATATCGGAGACACAAACAAGGTGATTGTAACCACAGAGAAGGACGCTGCAAGGCTGGAAGAGCACAGGAATTGGTTTTTGCAGAATAAAATAGAAATATTCGTGCAGCCTATATGGGTTAAGTTTTTAGATGATGACGGAGACAAATTCAATGCAGATATTATTCAATACATAGAAACTACTAAACAAAAGATAAGCAACTAGAACATGGGAAATCTATTAGAAATGATTCAGGAAACCGCTCAGTTCCTGAAGGGTAAAATTGATAAAGAGTATAAGCATGGCATCATACTCGGTTCGGGTTTAGGAAAGCTGACGAAGGAGATAAATATCTTTCAGGAATTTCCCTACTCCGAAATTCCGAATTTCCCGGTATCAACTGTAAAGGGTCATGGTAAGACTTTAATATTCGGAGAACTTGGCGGCAAGAATGTAATAGCGCTCAACGGACGCTTTCATTACTATGAAGGATATTCGATGGAGGAAGTAACTTTTCCCGTGCGTGTAATGAAGGCATTGGGGGTTGAAACACTTCTTATTTCCAATGCATCTGGTGGAATGAACCCTGACTTTGAAGTAGGCGACCTGATGATTATTACAGACCATATTTACCTGCAGCCAGAAAACCCTTTAAGGGGTAAGAATTACGAAGAACTCGGGCCGCGTTTTCCGAACATGAACAATGCTTATAATTCAGAACTGGTGAAGAAGGGATTGCGCATAGCGCTTGAGAATAATATAACCTGTCATTCGGGAGTATATATAGGTCTGTGCGGTCCTACTTTCGAAACACCTGCCGAATACAAGGCATTTCGTATTCTCGGAGCTGATGTGGTGGGTATGTCAACCGTTCCGGAAGTGGTGGTGGCCCGTCATGGTGGTATGGAGGTATTCGCAGTTTCTGTTGTAAGCGATATGGGTTACCCTCCCGAAAAGGCCGATAAGGTGACCCATGAAATGGTTCTTCAAAAGGCGGCAGAGGCTGAGCCTAAAATGACTAAGCTGATTACCGAACTATTAAAATGCATTTAGTCCATTCGCATTGACATGAATCATGGAAATACTTTGAAAACACTTTGGTTGTTCCTCCTTTCATTTCTATGTTTTCAACTTTCGTTTGCTATCCCCGTAGATTCTATTCAGCCTCTGCTAGGTAAGAAAGGTGTACTTCAACCTTCAACGAAAAATGATACCTGGTTTCTCAACGCAGAGCCCGAGAAGCATTATGTTATTGATTCAGGAATATTCGGAATTCAGTATTACAATGTTGTGCAGCGCGAGGGAATAGAATATTCCAACACAGGTAATACCGGTGGGGCTGCTTACCCGCTGGTTTATTCAACTAAGCGTTCAACCGGATTTAATTTAGGTTATAACCAGTTTGATGTTTACCGCTACCATAAAGACTCGATTAAGTATTATCAGGTGATACGTCCTTATGCGGAGTTGAGCATGATAGTAGGCCTTAAGAACGAACAGATGTTTCAGGGGAAATTTGCCAATCAGCACAAGGGCATTATTTATTATGGGGTAGATTTTAGCAGAATTTCATCACTCGGCCTTTATACCAACAGCAAAACAATTGACAACTGTTTTAATTTGTACGGAATTTATAACTCAAAGAATAAGCGATGGAACGTACAAACCGATTTGATTTTTAATTCCTTTAAAGTTCAGGAAAACGGAGGGGTTCAGGAGAACCCTTTTGATTCATCCTTTTTTCAAAAGAAGTTAGTGCCTGTGGCTCTTCTATCAGGAGAAAATAAATACAGACAGGTTGATTTTTACCTCAAGGGTTCTTACAACATCGGCAAAAAATATTTCGAGAGAAAGAATGACTCCACCCGTATAGAAACTGTGATGCCTGCTTTTAAAGTGTCTTACCAGTTTAATGTTGAGAGCAACAAAAACAGATTCCGGGACTTAGCCCCTGATTCTAATTACTATAAGGCTTTCTATCTCCAAGATTCAGTTTTTAATGATTTAAACTATCTTAAGGTGGGCAACTCCATCATACTTGATTACTATGCCCGTAAGCTGACTTCTGATTCAACCTATTCTGACAAAAATTTCATTACAACAGCCGAAGCCGGCTTCGATTATTTTCTGCTCGAGCAGAATTTGCTTAAGAGTAATACAAGCAACTTATATGTGGCTGGGAATTTCAGAAGTAACTCAGCATCCCGCTCAAAGATATTTTACAGAGGGGCGGTGAAATATTTCCTTTATGGATGGAACCAAAATGATTTTGTAGCCGATGTTGTAGTTGGTTATGATTTCGGTAAGTTCGGTATGCTTTCGGGAAATGCTTCCTATCAGCTGAAAGAAGCACCTTATATTTATGAAAGATACGTTTCTCATCCTGTAAACTGGAGTTATGATTTAGCTAAGACAAAGATGTTTGCAGTTGGAGGAAAGTATCAAAATGTGAAATACGGAATCATAGCCGATCTTAACTATTACGTAGCCGATCACTTACCCGTTTATCCGGGTTCGTCCAATCCATACATTGATACTAAACCTGAAATTGTTTTTGTTGCTCATGTCGGAAACAAAAACGGCTTCTATGGGTTGCACCTGGACAATGATGTCTGGTTTACTTCCGCCCCTGTAAAAGGTGTGGTCAGGGAAACTTTCCCTATGCTGGTCACAAAACACAGTATTTACTACGAGCGAAGGATTTTTAAAAAGGCATTATGGTTTGCAATAGGATTTGACTTAAGGTATAATTTCAAAAATAATACGCCTTATTACGATCCTATGCTGGCTGCTTTTTATCCAACCTATCTTGAATCAAAATCTTTTCCTGTGTTAGATTGGTTTCTTAACCTGAAAATAAAAACCGTGCGTGTTTTCCTCAAGGTCAATAATATCAGTTCATCATTCGGACCGAAGGGTTATTATTCCCTCTATAGATATCCCGCCCGTGATGTTTCGTTTCAATTTGGTTTGAAATGGAGATTTTTTGAGTAGACTTCTTTGGACATTATTCCCTTTATCTACCTCTTGAGGTTATTCAGATAGAGGGAATCAACGAATCATGATTACCGCAGTAGTTAAAATGGTGTGGAATCATCATCCTCAAAATCTTCCTTCCTGTGTTTTTTCTCGAAGGTTGCATCATCGCCTTCCTCATCATTCATGCGTGATGGGATCCGCTTAAACTTCTTTTTCTCATTGCCATCCTGAATTTCCATGTATTGGTCAGAAGCTGCAATTTCATCCAGGTTTTCGAACTTGGCAAACCGTTTAATGAATCTTGTTTTGACAGAGGCAACAGGTCCATTACGGTGCTTAGCAATAATTACTTCAGCAATATCTTTATTATTATTTCCATCTGCATCCGTTTCCAGCCCATAGTATTCACCGCGATAAAGGAAAATAACAATGTCGGCATCTTGCTCAATAGCTCCTGACTCACGTAAGTCTGAAAGAATCGGCTTCTTATCCCCACCTCTTGTCTCAACTGCCCGTGACAACTGGGAGAGTGCTATTACAGGAATCTCCAATTCCTTAGCCATGCTCTTAAGCGCTCGTGAAATCTGGCTAATTTCCTGCTCGCGGTTTCCACCACCTCTGCCTTCGGTTGTTCCACTCATCAACTGCAAATAATCTATCACAACCATTTGAATGTCGTGCTGCTGTTTTAGCCTTCTGCACTTGGAACGTAGTTCAAATACATTAATGGCAGGTGTATCGTCAATAAACAAGGGTGCATTTTTTAGACCATCTATCTTCGAAGTCAATATTTGATACTCGTAATCTTTCAAGGTTCCTCTGCGTATTGCATCCTGAGGTATCTGCGTTTCCATCGAAATTAAACGCTGCACCAGCTGTGCCGAGGACATTTCTAATGAGAATACAGCTACCCCTTTTTTATGGTCTACTGCGGCATTGCGGGCGAGCGCAAGAGTGAAGGCCGTTTTCCCCATTGCCGGACGGGCGGCTATTATCACCAGGTCTGACTTTTGCCAACCTCCTGTAAGGCGATCAAGATCAATAAAGCCGGTAGCAACTCCGTTCAGGTGATCTTCGCTGTTATTCATGCGAATATCCATTTCCTTCAATTCGGTCATAAGGAGTGAAGAGATATCAACGGAATTCCTCTTCAGGTTATTTTCAGCAATTGAGAAAAGATTCTTTTCCGCTTTATCAAGCAATTCAAATACATCGGTGGTATCCTCGTAAGCGTCTTTAATAATTTCGGTAGAAGTTGAAATAAGCATCCGCTGAATATGCTTTTCAGCAAGAACACGTGAGTGATACTCAACATTAGCTGCAGAACCTACTTTATTGGTAAGTTGGGCCACATAAAATGCACCTCCCGCAGCGTCTAACTCTCCGTTCTTCTTCAACTGTTCTGTAACTGTGAGCAAATCAATTGGCGCCTGATTTTGATACAGCATTCGAATAGCCCTCCAAATGCGCTGGTGGGCATCCACGTAAAAAGATTCATCTTTCAGGATATCGCCTACTTCAGTTATGGCATTCTGTTCAATCATTACCGCGCCTAGTACCGCTTCTTCAAGTTCTTTAGCCTGCGGGGGGAGTTTGCCATAGTCTAATACGTTCGTATCCGAAGATGATTTTCTGATTAGCGACTTCTTCACTATGTCGATTGACTCTGCCATTTTCTTTTAGTAGTTGAAAGTAGGATTGTGGGTAACGGTTTTCTTTCTTCTGGCTATCCAGTTGTGAAAGGGGGCAAAAATTCATTTTTGCTATCTCAATGCGAAACTTTATGCGGTATATAATTCTTCACGTTCCACCAACAGTTTCCCGCCATTTATCAACACATCTCTTCTTAGAGGAAGTGTCACTTATCTATTGGACCTTACCTTTAAATTCTGCCTGATATTTTTCCCAAGTGCTGGTTTTATAGCTATTGCTGGCTACAAAATTTAAAACTGATTCAAATGTTTTAGGGTCCTGATAGCCCGGAACCGGAAATATCTGATTCATGCCTTCATCAAAATAGATAGAACTTGGATAGCTCAGTTGTCCATTCAGAATTTCAGCAGCCAGTTCATTATATCCTCTATTCCCCTGCGCTACAAACTTATACTCCTTACCTTTAAAATTGATAACCTCTTTAGTTTCGGCATCAAACTTAATGGCGTAGAAGTTCTGATTTACATACTTTATAATCTCCGGATTCGAAAAAGTAGTGGCATCCATCCGTTTGCACCAACCGCACCAGTCCGTATATGCATCTACATAAATTTTTTTGGGTTGCTTTTTCTGTGCTTCCTGAACTTCCTTCCAGGTCATCCACTTTATACCGTTTGTTTCAGAAGGCGGAGAGGGAATACGGGTAAACGACAGCGACAAAAGAACAATAACTACCGGAAACATAATCTGCATTAACTTCTTCATAAGTATCTCTATTAAGTAATCAAAGGTACCAAAATATCTTTTACTCTAAAAATGGAGTAATCAACAAGAATGGCTTATTGCTTTTCCTCTTTCTTCTCGAAAAGTGTAAAATCTATGCCATCTTTTACCTTAATTTTCATCAAGGCCAGTTCAACTACTTCATCCATTGTTTTAACATAATTGAAACGGAGGTTTTTGATGTAGTCTTTGTTTATCTGCTCCACATCTTTGCGGTTGCGTTCACACATGATTATGTCCTTTAACCCTGCACGTTTGGCGGCAAGGATCTTCTCTTTAATACCTCCTACAGGCATCACCTTTCCGCGAAGCGTAATTTCACCGGTCATAGCCAGAAAAGGCTTCACTCTTCGCTGTGTAAACAAAGATGCAAGTGAAGTAAGTATAGTTATGCCCGCACTTGGTCCGTCTTTAGGCACGGCCCCTTCAGGGAAGTGGATATGAATATTCACTTTGCTGAAAATATCGGGGTTGATGAACAGCTTTTGGGCATTTGCCTTTAAGAAAGTAACTGCTGTAGTAGCAGACTCTTTCATTACATCACCCAGGTTACCAGTTATAGTTAATACTCCGGTTCCTTTGCTCAATGTAGACTCAATAAAAAGAATATCGC
>JAZKEP010000091.1:0-8537 GCA_040387015.1 Bacteroidota bacterium | reverse complement strand
CCTACCGAAACACCCGGTATGTTCTCCTCATTGTAAATGCTTTTGTCGAATTTCTCAAGTCCGAGTATTTTGCTCAGGTCTTCTTCCTTTACAGATGGGCTATATTTTTCTTTTGTGGCTACTTTCATCGCTACGCTTCTCATCACCGATGCCAATTGTCGGTCTAACTCCCGCACTCCGCTCTCCTTAGTATATTCTTCAATTATCTTTTCCAAAAGTTTATCATTCAGTTGCACTTGCTTCGATTTCAAACCGTGGTTTGTAATTTGTTTAGGCAACAAATGTTTCTTGGCTATCTGTAGTTTCTCTTCAATGGAATAACCTTCAATGGGAATGATCTCCATACGGTCGCGCAAGGCGGGCTGAATGGTTTGCAGAGAGTTGGCTGTGGCTATAAACAACACCTTACTCAAATCATATTCAAGCTCCAGGTAGTTATCGTAGAAAGCATTATTCTGTTCAGGGTCCAATACTTCAAGCAAGGCTGAGCTCGGGTCTCCCTTATAATCGGCACCGACTTTATCAATTTCATCTAATATAAAAACAGGGTTAGAACTCTGCGCCTTTTTAAGGCTCTGAATAATTCTTCCAGGCATGGCGCCTATATATGTTTTGCGGTGCCCGCGAATTTCAGCTTCATCATGCAAACCACCCAGCGCAATACGCACATATTTCCTTCCCAAAGCGCGGCCTATGCTTTGCCCCAGCGAAGTTTTACCAACTCCCGGAGGACCTACCAGACAAAGTATCGGGCTTTTCATATCCCCTTTTAACTTCAGCACTGCCAGATATTCGAGTATCCGCTCTTTTACTTTATCAATGCCGTATTGTTCTTTATCTAATACTTTCTTAGCATGTTTAATATCAAAGTTATCCTGTGTGTAAACACCCCAGGGTAAATCGAGAATAAGGTCCACGTAATTCAACACCACCGAATACTCAGCCGCCACTGGATTCATCCGCTGGAGCTTTTCCAGTTCTTTATCTACCGCTTCTTTTGTTTTAGGTGGCAGTGTCAACTTCTGCATTTTTTCGCGCATCCGCTGAATATCCTTATCGGCAGAGTTAACACCCAATTCATCCTGGATGGTTTTTAGCTGCTGACTCAGAAAATAATCGCGCTGTTGTTTGTCCATTTCCTGGCGCACTTTGCCCTGAATCTGGTTTTTCATTTCCAGCATCTGCAGCTCTTTGTTCAGATGCTCCAGCACAAACTGAACGCGTTCCTTCATGTCAGCAATTTCAAGTACCTTTTGCTTCTCTGAGATAGAAATCTGCAGATTGGAAGAAATGAAGTGAGTAAGAGTTACAGGGTTAGAGATATTCTTTAGCACAATAGCTGCTTCGGAAGGTATTTGCGGGTTCAGCTTAATGATATTACCAGCAAGCTCCTTAATGCTCATCATTTGTGCTTCAAACTCCTTATCGCCTACCGGTAGTACATCGTGCAACAACTCAATTTCCGCTTTAATAAAGGGCTCGGCAGTAACTAGCTCTTTAGTAAGGAAACGGTGGCGGCCCTGAATAATAGCAGTTGTAGAACCATCGGGCATTTTAATCATACGCATAATCTGCGCAACCGTGCCCACCTTAAACAGGTCATTAAACTCCGGTTCTTCAATAGTTGCGTCAACCTGTCCGACTACCCCAATCAGTTTATTCGCCTTATAAGCCTCTTTGACAGCTAAAATACTTTTATCGCGACCTATGGTAATGGGTAATACTACCCCAGGAAACAAAATTGTGTTTCGCAAAGGTAGTATGGGCAATATTCCGGGTATGTCTAACTTTTTGCCATCTGCTCCTTCTTCATCGGGCAAAATGGGTAGAAACTCCACATCATCATCAGTTATAGGTGCTTGCAGAAAATCCATTGGGTCCATCTTTACATTTTAGTTCAAAAATACAAGAAACCCTTTAAGTCAATCATTATGCCATGGGGCATAGGCAGAATTTTTACGGGCAAGATGGCAGAAGTATTAGATACGTGATGTGAAAAAACAAAAGAACTGCTTTTCTTACCTCTCTTCCTCCGGCAATGCTGGTTTCTTTTTCGGATAATAGACCAAGTAGTAAAAAGTTACTGAAAGTAACCCGAGCACAAAGAATACAAGGGCATAGTTTCGAATTCTATCATCATAAAAAAACTCACCTGTCATCCATATCCCATTGGCGCATATCCAGCAGCAAACGGCTATGTTATGAAAGAAATTGTGGATGTCTTTGCGGGTGCGATAAGCAATATAAAACGCTACTGCAACGGTAGGCGCAAGCATAATCATGCCTCCTGTTCTCCAAAGCATCACCCAGCAAGTATCCTTCAGCAGCCACAATACAATATGCAGGTTTTCATACTCACGGATTGATTTAAACATAATATAGGTTTAGGGGTGAATATAAGGAGCAAAACTAATTGTGTTTAGATCCTTGAAAATCAGATTAGGGATGCACTTCTGGCATCTTTTTGATAATAATTGGTTGTATACCTGATAAAACAGCCTGTGCCATGGCAGCATATCCTGTTGAGTTATGATGATTATCCACCTGCCAATAATAGTCATTCACTGTTTTATCATTTATACCCAACGAATCTTTATAAAAGGAGAGGAGGTTGATAGTTTCGAAATAGGGTAGGGGTTGTTTAAATTCTGTAAGGCCTGCTGAGTTAAATCTAAAGTCCCCTTGTTTTACTTCATGCTTACCCGGCTTTAGGAGTTGTACACACATAAAGTTATAGTCTGCTGCAAGCCTGCTGAACTGCTTGCTTATTTCCCGCGCATCTTCTATGGCTGTAGCTTCATTTTTCCTGCGCTCATCTTTGCCAAACAGGCTATTATCGTAACCTACAATATTCATCAATAATCGAAACACATAACTTACTTCATACAGCGGCAGCCAGGCGTGTTTTGGTATGTTGTTCCTTACTGTGGAGTCAGCCACAAACCGCTCCATCCCACCATAATGTAAATGATCCGTAAATAAATCATTACCACCAATTGTGTATAAAACTATATCGGGTTGATACTTGAGCAGTCGGTCATTAAACTTTTTGAACTCGAACCATGGGTCGCTTCCCGCACGCCCCGCGTTCAGCACATTTATTTTTACTTCCGGAAATTCTTTTTGCAGCAAACCTTGTAATAATCTCGGATACGTTGAATCAAACGGAGCTCCATCGCCTTCTGTAAACGAATCGCCTAAAGCCATTATCCTTATTTCGTTAGTATCTTTCTGCTCGTTCCATTCCACATCCGAAAGGCCTTCAGAATTAGTAAACCTGCTGTAGTTGTATTCGGGACTTTGAATCGTTCTGTGGCTGTTTGGTTTCCATGTAGCATACCAATTTTTTGTCATTCGCTCAGCAGGATTTACAAAAAATCCCTCCCGCTGTTCAGTATAAGTTGTTCCTGTTTTGCTTAAGCGAAGAATAATTTCAGACACATAAAATGCACAGAACAATCCTGCCAAAACCAGGCTCAATTTTTTAGCCGGCTCACTTTGCAACTTTCCTTTGGCACTTAAATAAAAGATGCTTCCTCCAAATAAAATAGCAACAGATAGATAGAGCCAAAGTATGGCAGGCCACTCCAGATGCTTCCCATCTGTTTCTATGATTCGGTAAACCGGTATTACCGACAGAAGTAGATACAGCGCAAATACAATCCACGTTAAACTGCCCAAAGAGTTTATCCGATATTTCATCGTGTATATTAGGTTTATCCACTTAAAAAGCAAACACAGCTATATTTGATTAATGAAGGCCGCTAACTTACATTTCGGGTTCAAAGTAATAATTATTGCTGTTTCACTATTCCTGTTCTGGCATTACATATCGGCCTGGCCCTGGTTTATATTATTGGGAATTGCTACGGTGGCTTACCGGCTTTTTAAACACAAACAACTTAAAACACGCAGCCCCGTCTATCTTCTTGCTGCATCTTTGGCCTTATCCATTTCGGTGGCAGAAATTACCCTTCGGGCGATGGGTAAAAATTCCGGTTATAAAGAACGGACTAAAAACAGGGTATCGCAGATTCTGTTTACTTCCTATCGTTCCGCTTTTAATTATAACAACTCGCTGTTTAAATACAGACCCAATCAGCGCAACTGTGGCTTTAAGACTGCCGAGTTTAACTACTTTAAACCTGCCAATTCTTTTGGCTATGTAGATTATGAATGGCCGCTGCAGAAAACTGCTAAGCCCCGCTACCTTTTCTTTGGCGATTCATTTACCGAAGGAGTAGGTGCCCCTCTCGATTCCTCCTATGTAGCCATCTTACGTAAGCTCAATGCCGATTCAATACAAATGTATAATGCCGGTATTGGCGGCAGCGACCCTTGTTCCGAACACATGCTTTTCAAGAAGGAAATCATGCCCCTTTACCAACCCGATAGAATTTACGTAGCCATTAACCAGAGCGATATTTTTGACATCATACAATATGGCGGACTAGAAAGATTCACCGATAATGGAGAAGTGCAACCTCGTAAGGGACCCTGGTGGGAAGGTCTCTATGCACGAGCCTATGTCATCCGACTTTTTGTTCATCAATATCGGGGATTAGATTGGCAATTTAATACACCTCAACAAGCGCACGTGGAAGAGCAACAGGCTTTTAAGAAATTGGAAACCTGCATGGATGCCTTTCACGTGCTGGCAAGTAGAAATGGTGTTGAATGTTTTTTCATCTTTCATCCACTTCGGTTCGAGGTTGCTTCACAATCGCTTATCACGGCTCCTTTGCTGGCTTATGCAAAACAAAAAGGCTACCATACGGTAAATATCCTCGATACTTTTATAGCTAATGGAATGAATGCCGAAAATGCCAATAAATACTTTTGGCCTGTAGACGGACATCATAATAGTGCAGGCTATAGGCTGTTTGCGGAAGGTTTATTGCAAACGCTTTGATTACTTATATTTTTTCCATCTGAATGGGGTAGACTTAATCTAAAACATACGGAAAGGTTTCTAAAAATAGTTTTCCCTCACAGTGCCTGAACAAGACTCTGTGAGGGAAAAAATAGATAAATTAATTTATCGGCTTCGATTCAATAAATTCACCTTTGTCATTAAAGTAAAGGCGATTATTGCCATAATCGGTAAAGTACTTAAGGTTTCCATTCATATCCTCATACCATACCTTGTATTCTTTTACATCTGGATACGTGGTAGTATAGTAGGTTTTTACACCCGCGGGAACATCCTTAGATGTTACTTGTGTGCGGTCATACATTTTTTTACCCGATTTATCATAACCCACAGTTCTTGTAGTGGTAGTTTTAGTATCGGTGTAATACGCATTCCAATAGCCGTTTTCCAACTTCCAGGTTACCTTGGCGTTGGGATGGGTTTTTTCGAATACGGTACGAACTTCATCAGGTGCCTGGGCACTCGCCAGCATAAAGCCGGCTGCTAAAAATAATACTGCAATTGCACGTTTCATGATTATTTGTTTTAATTAATAAATAAAATAGTCCTCCCTGTTTATGAGAAGTTTTCTCATAGTGTAAAAAATGTGCCATCTCACCTTACACAGGAAGCAACCGGTAAAGCGGGGAAAATAGTTTCCCGTTTTCTGTGGTTTCTAAGCGCACTCATTGCCTTTTTTGTATCGTCCCGTATCGAAAATTTTATTGAGAAAACAAATCCGCACCAATACAGGTTATGAGGAAATTCCGCCACCGGAAACTTAGGCTTTACCAGTTAAAGATTGCTTGGGCATACCCTTTGTTCAGTATGCACATTTTCAATTAAACCAAAACATTATGAAATCGAACCAGACAAAAGCAAAAGGTGGTGCATCGCCTAAAGCAGAAACAAATCCAGGTAAAGCCAGGCCGGTAAACAAAGAAATGGATAACTCCGCTTTGCATGAGTTATTTGTAAACCAGTTAAAGGATATGTACTGGGCAGAGAAAACATTGATAAAGAGCTTACCTAAAATGGCAAAAGCTGCCACTTCAACCCAACTAAAGAGCGCTATTGAAGGACACTTACGCGAAACAGAGGAACATGTGACACGGCTGGAGCGCGTATTCGACAGCATGAATCAAAAAGCGGCAGCCAAAAAATGTGAGGCTATGACCGGATTGCTGAAGGAAGGCAACGAGCTTATTAATGAAACACAAAAAGGTACGATGGTACGAGATGCGGCCATTATTATTGGAGCACAAAAAGTAGAGCATTATGAAATTGCCAGTTATGGAACGCTACGCGCCCTGGCACAAATAATGGGTCACAGCGTTGCTGTTAACCTGTTAGAGAATACTTTGAAAGAAGAAAAGCAAGCCGATTCAAAACTTACTGAAATTGCAGAAGGATTTGTAAATAAACAGGCAGATACTGAAATGGAGGATTAGGTTATTAAATATCCCGGCAGCTGTGCTGCCGGGATATTTAAATTTTATCATCCTATTTAAATTTATGGCTAAGTACGGAAAGAAGGCGCAGGAAAAGGTAGAAAAGGTAATGCATGAAAGAAAAGAAGGGACCCTGCGTACCGGATCAGGCAAAAAAGTAACCAGTAAGAAGCAGGCAATTGCTATTGGCCTGTCGGAAGCAAGAAAAGCGGGAGCAAAAGTGCCTAAGAAAAAGAACTCGTAATCTATTCCTGCCATTCTCTTTGGCATATTTTTTAAAGTGATAGGGTATGAAACGCATTGTGTTTTTTGTGTGGCTGTGCTTTATTGCTGTAGTATGCAGGGCACAAATCAACTCGTTGATAGATGACATAAACGGTTACAGCTTTAGCGACCTATTGCCGCACAGCACAAAAGTGATGCGTGCCTGGTATGCCAACTTCACTATAAAACCTACAGACCTTCAACCTTTTGAAACAGCCAGTAATTGGCTTTATAACCTTCCCGGCACATTGCCAATGAACCTTTACCTGGCGGAAATAAGCGCAGCAAATATTCTGGGCACTGCAGCTCGCCCCGAAAGCAAACGCTTCAATTATCAAGTGCTTACTTTTTATAAGAGGGAGCCATTTAGGTTTGAGAGTTTTGAGTGGGAGGAGATCAGCAAAAATGTAATGCGGTTATACCGCCCTTCCATAAAAATTACCCGCCACAGTATTCGCGTAAAACCATTTTAGTTTTTCTTTATGCAGAGGCTGCTTCAGGAATTATCTTTTCCTTCTCCCGATGCAGAGCCTGTTTACAGGCCCTGCATCTTCAAAAGAGAAGGAGGTTATTAGTTGCGGGTAATTACAATGGACTTAGTATCATAAACCTTCCCATCCACTATCAGCGAGTATTTGTAAGCATTATCCGAGCGGTCGTTCTTTTCAAATACTATAGAGCCTGCACCCTGATGTGTAATAGGGTATTCTCTTACCACCTTTCCATCAACAGTGCTGATAGTAATTAGCGCGCTGTTGAAAGATGTAGTAATGTTATAGTTGATAGTAGCTGAACCGGGAGTTGGGTTAGGGATGCTTTGATATAAAATAGCATCACCGTTAGGTTTTACAGGAGTGCTGCCCTGTAAGCCTTCGCAGCCATTATTGCATAGTTCGTTTAGAAGGTTTTTCAGGTCTTCAACTTGCTTAGTGAGCTCATCAATTTTAGCATCCTGTTCTTTGGCTTTGTCGGCAACTTTTTTGTCAGTAGCGCTTAGCTCCTGAACACCCTGAACCAATATAGGAATAAGGGCATTGTAGTTTACCGATTCAAATTCAACTTCTTTATCTTCTTTGTTGAACGGATCGGCAGGATGTGCAGCCCGTTTTACCAAATTAGGGAATACCTTTTTCATATCGCTGGTTAATACTCCTATCTGCGGTCCTTGAGGAAGGTTCATAAAAGGGAATTTATCGCGATCAAAGGTGTAGCTCTTAATTTCCAGTTTATCTAACTGGCCCAATGCATTTGTAAAGTGCTTTACATCTTTCTTCAGTTTGGCATCGGAGTAAAAGTATGTTTGCGCGCAAAAAACATCACCCACAAAATACCCTGCAAAATCAATGGGGCAGGGGCTGCAGTTAACTATGTTTGAGTTCGTACCTGTAGAGCTTACATGTTTACCAAACACGGCATAGTTCTTTTGATCTCCCGGGTTTAAGATATATCCGGCTACGCCAATGCAGTTAGAACCGGCATTATCGCCTGCTGTAGGTTCTTCAATAACGCCTACTACAGCCGTATTGTTAAGCGAGCCACCTCCTACAGCCGCGCCATTAACGTTAGCGGCTAAACCGAAATTAAAATCGCTGGCTCCGGAAACTGTAAAGTGTACCCCGTAATTAACCTGACTGGCACCGAAAGTCTCACCTTCTATACCAATGTTATCGGGTACTCCAAATATTCCGCCCCCTGTTCCATTATCACCGTAGGCGCGTACCTGTATGCCCCGGTTACGGGTATAATCACCCCTTACGATAGATGCCAGCCCGTGGTTCTCTCCGCCACCATCGCCCTCTACTATCATGCCCAATCCTTCATTTTGATTTACACCATCTCCGTTTACCAGAAATACACCACCTGAGTTATCTGTTAATGAGCCATCGCCTTTAACTGCTGCCACGTAAGCG
>JAZKEP010000090.1:0-2030 GCA_040387015.1 Bacteroidota bacterium | reverse complement strand
CTCATTCGATCCATTCGAAGGAAGAAGTCAGGTAAAAAAATCTCTAAGAGCTTCATGGATTATTGAACCACAATTAGGCTTTAATAGGAGGTTTGCATCGCACACTATAAATGCACTGATAGGTTTTTCAGTTCAAGAGGCAAATAATCAGGGTCAGAGTTTTGATGGCACAGGCTACTCTTCGGATGCTTTGTTAGGTACATTAGGTGGTGCAGCCGAGATTAGAAGTGCAGAAACAAACGTTGATTATCGGTATGGCGCTGGATTTATGCGCCTCGGATATAATTATAAAGACAAATATATAATAAATATTACAGGCAGGAGCGATGGATCATCACGGTTTGGTCCAGGAAAACAATATGGTACCTTTGGTGCCGTTGGTCTTGCTTGGATATTTTCTGAAGAGCAATGGGTGCATAATTTAGGCATTATTAGTTTAGGAAAGCTTCGTGTGAGTAATGGTGTAACGGGGAATGATCAGATTGGTGATTCCCGATTTATAAAGACTTACCGTCCGGCATTTGCGGGTACTTACCATGGGATGGTTGGTTTGGCACCTAGTGCTTTATATAATCCTGATTTTAGTTGGGAAACTACAAAAAAACTTGAAGCGGCTATGGAACTTGGTTTTTTCAATGACCGATTATCGTTGATTGTTGCATCTTTTCGTAATCGTTCATCAAACCAGTTAATCGAATACCAACTCCCTTCTATGACAGGTTTTTCCAGTGTCTTCACAAATTTCGATGCTACAGTTGAAAATACGGGATGGGAGTATTCTCTATCTACCCGTAATTTTGAAACTAAAAAGTTTCGTTGGACAACTGCATTTAACATCTCATTCTTAAAGAATAAATTAGTTGAGTTTAAAGGAATTGAAGAATCTCCCTATGCTACAACTTTTAAAGTCGGGGAGCCCCTATCACTAATTCAGGGCTACATATGGCAAGGAGTTGATCCTCAGACGGGATTACATACTTTCAAGGACTTAGATAACAGCGGTTCGATCACATCTGCTGATCAGGAATTTTTGAAACCTTTGACAACGCGGTATTTTGGAGGAATTTCGAATACATTAGTTTTAGCTGGTTTTGAGCTCAATTTTTTTATACAATTTTCAGAACGCAACGCTCGTGTTAGTTATTTTGGAGCACCAGGAGCAGGCAGGGTAAATCAACTAAAATCCGTCTTGCAGCGATGGCAAAAGCCAGGGGATATAACAACTGTTCAAAGGTTTTCGACTAGAGGGACAGCACTTACTGAATATAGTCGCTTTAGGTCAAGCGATGGAGTAATAGAAAAAGTTTCATTTGCAAGACTTAAGACCTTCACACTATCATATTTAGTACCTACTTCTTTTGCAAATAGAGTTGGTTTGAAAAACACAAAACTGTTTGTTCAGGGACAAAATTTATTTACAAAAACAGGTTTTGACGGCTGGGACCCTGAAACATTATATGGCGTTCCACCATTGCGTATTATTTCTGCCGGTATTCAACTTAAATTTTAATTAAATGAGCACAACAAAATTCACCTGTATAAAAGCTATTATGCTTTTCATAATGATAATCTGCGGTTCTTGCAAAAAATACTTCGATGTTGAGGTTGATAAAGGTCTCTTGACTGCCGATAATATATTCAATGACGATAAAAGCGCAACCTCGGCTATTTATGGATTATACCAGACAATGGTTACAGGAACATTTGCAGGGGGCAGTGAAAATGGAATTGCTGCTTTAACGGGGCTTTCAGCCGATGAATTTCATAATGTCTTAGGCGAGCCCCCTTATGTGTTGTATGAAAATAATGAATTGCTAGCCGATGATGACGCGATCTATTCTATATGGACCAGTGCATATCAAGCTATTTACCAGTCAAACGATATCCTAGAAAGTTTGGAGTCATCAAATGGGGTTACGAGTGGTGTGCGTAATCAGTTAAAAGGTGAATCACTTTTTTGTAGAGCGTTCTGCTATTTCTATTTGGCCAATCTTTTCGGAGAGGTGCCCTTAATTATTTCAACCGATTAC
>JAZKEP010000089.1:18238-35933 GCA_040387015.1 Bacteroidota bacterium | reverse complement strand
GCGGGAAAAAAAGCTGAAGATGTTGATTTTATCGTTTTTGCGACGCTAAGCGCTGACTACTGTTTCCCTGGTTCCGGAGTCTTAATGCAGCGCAAACTTCCGTTCAGAAACATAGGTGCTTTAGACATTCGAACCCAGTGCTCGGGATTCATCTATGCACTTTCGGTAGCCGACCAGTTCATTAAGTCGGGTATGTATAAAACCATTCTTGTAGTTGGCTCCGAAGTGCAGTCCAACGTATTTGAAATGAGCGACCGCGGAAGGGATATGGCTGTAATTTTTGGTGATGGCGCAGGAGCCGTGGTGTTGGAAGCTACGGAAGAAAAAAACAAAGGAATTCTTACTACTAAACTTCACAGCGATGGAAAATTTGCCGAAGAACTCTATTTGGAGCATCCGGGGTCAAGAAAAAAAGTGCGTTATACACCCGATATGTTTGAACGGGGCGAACTGCTTCCATATATGAATGGCAAACTGGTTTTTGTAAATGCAGTGAAATATTTCCCTGAAGTAATTCGTGAAGCATTAACTGAATGCAACCTGAAAGATTCGGATATAGATTTACTAATTCCTCATCAGGCAAACGCCCGTATCACAGTTCACATTCAGAAAGAAATGAATTTGCCTGACGAGAAGGTAGTTTCAAACATCAATAAGTACGGTAACACAACTGCTGCATCTATTCCTATCGCGCTGTGCGAGGCTTGGCAGGAAGGCAGAGTAAAAGATGGGGACCTAGTCGTAATGGCTGCTTTCGGAAGCGGTTTTATGTGGGGTAGTGCGGTAATAAGATGGTAACATCAGCTACTTCACCTTTCTTCCTTTTGCTACCCGTTGCGTAATATCCATTTTCTGAATCTTACGTAAGTCAACTAAAAGAAAAGCATACTTGCTATCCGGGTCTGTATAATATTCCTTGTCGGAGTAATGAACCTTGCCCATACCGTTATTCCAATCAGAGGCAAGCAGCACATATTTTTCTTTGGCATTTGGATTTACTCCAAAACTGAGATAGTGGTCGTCACTCACTTCAAAACTTACCAGCATCTTATCTTGTTTTGGAATTTCAGTTAACACACCGGGTGTTCCCTCGCGAATAAGAATCTCCTCTACTTTCTTTCCATTGATGGTTTTAATCTTCCCTTGAACGATCTCCGTAGAGCCTTGAGAAAGCTCACGATGAAGAACAATGTCATGCGATACATAAAATTGAATCCGTTTTACCTGTTCATCGTTCCAGTTGTATTTCTTCTTCATTGCATCGGTGTACGGAACTAAATTTTTGCAGGAAGAAAGAAGGGAAGCAAAGGCCAGAAAGAGAAATAGTTTTCGCATGGGTTCTGTTTTTTGTTGGTGTATTTCAATTACAATGCCAATGGAATAAAAGACAGGAAATCAAGCTGAGGGTTTAGTGCAGTATGAAAATTTTAAGATTTTTTCTGAATGGCTAAGGTGAGAGAAAAAAAGGCACAGTACACTACAAAAACTGTAGCCCCTAAGCAATTCTGTTTCCGTCCTTATCAAACACCTTCATCGAATCATCTCTCGACTCAGCTTTTACGGCAAGCCTATCGAAAACACTATTGATGAGGGATAGCAGGATGCTGAAAAACAAAGCTTGCCAAAAGCTGGCTACATCGAACCCCGGTGTAAGAATCCAGGCAGCAGTTTGAATGATGAAAGCATTGATTGCCAGCAAAAATAAACCCAACGTTACAATAGTAAAAGGTATTGTTAAGAATACCAGTAGCGGTTTTAGAGAAACATTCAGAATAGAGAGTAAAGCGGCCAGAATAATGGCGTACCAAAAATCCTGTAGATGTACCCCCGGTAAAATGTAGGCAGTTATAACTACTGCAATGGCATTTAAAAAAAGCTTGATAATGAAATTCATAATACTATAACGATAAGGGAGCGAAAATAATTTATTGTAGAATAATCATATCCTCCTAATGACAGCCTTTGCAGACTTCTTCGCTTTCTTAAAATGAAACACGCACTCTAGATCTAGAGTGCGTGTTTCATATTTATTTCGCTTTGAAAGTTTAGAATCTAGGACAATAAATTGCTTGAGGTCCTCTCTTCTTCCATTTTCCGATATAGGCAAGACCTACTTCAAATCCACCTCTCGATTTTGAACCGCTGATAAGTTCGGAAACATTTATATCATAAGCTACACCTAACTCAATCCCGTGCCATACGACACCAGCAGTAAGGGCGACAGACTCTGCAACCATTCTCTTATCTCTCCAAGGAGCTTTAGCATCTCCACCAACCATGCGGAACATTGCTCCCACTTTAAAATTATCTCCTTCAGGCTGTCTTTCCTCAAACAGGATTCTGAAATCAGTCCCTAACATCATTTCAATGGATTTACCCTGGCTTAACACAATAAACTTAGGCTGCATATCAAATCTTCCTTTTAGCGGGAAACGAATTCCTCCGTGACCTACTATTTTCATATTTAACCGCACATTCTTATCGCCTAAGAATGAAATATTAGGTCTGTTAATATGAAATACCGCACCACCCAAATAGATATTAGTCCTCTTAGATAATTTCATATACCACAATGCTCCTGCATTAACATCCCAATAGAGAAAATTATTATCTACCAGAAACTCATTGGTAGGTAGGAGTGAATTGTATGCACTACCATCCCACTGGCTACCGAATTGAAGGCGTGAAAAGTCAATTGTTTGATTAAATATCTGAGATGAAAATCCCAAGGTAATGTAATTTGTATTTTTCTGATTGAGCGATTTATGGTAAGCAACAGCAATCCCCCCTACCGTATATCCGAATTTTGACTCACCTGCCTGATCATTTACAACAGAAGCTCCAAAACCAAAGGCATCACCTTTCATAAAGCCCTTATTGGTTCTGAAGTCAACCGAACCAGTGGTGGTTCGATACATAGGCGTTTGCTCGCTTTGTAGAATAGATCCCCACTGCGACCTGAATAATCCGGATATTCGATAGTTCCCGTCAAAAGCTCCAGTCATCGCTGGATTCAAATAAAGGGGCGACAAGTAAAATTGCGTAAGATGCGGATCTTGAGCAGATGTCTCTAGTACCACAAAAGCTAACACTAATAGTTGTAAAACTTTCTTCATTATCTCTGTTTTAATACGTGTCTAAAATATAAAAAAAACTGTTCTGCAAAATTTTATCAAAATATTTCTTCAGCGTCTGTTCATTTTACTGCGTTTAGGGCCTGGAAGTTTCATTTTTCTGATTGTTTTATAGGGTGCTTTTCCCCTAACCAATTCAACTCCATTGTTACAAAAAATACAAGCCCTATATTAAAAAGAACAACTCTAATTTTGATTTATCTAATCAGAGTTAAACTACCATTCTTCTGCGCCAACTTCCCATTTAAATACAAAGCCTCTACAGAATAGGTGTAAACTCCGGGGTTTTGAACAATTCCTTTATAAGAACCGTCCCACCCTAACCACTGGTTAGAGGTATCAAAAACCTTTTCTCCCCAACGATTAAATACCTGCATATTTACTTTCGATAACCCGGAACCGTACACTTTAAAGACATCATTATTGCCATCCCCATTGGGCGAAAAGGCTGTAGGAACAAAAAAATCTTCCCCATTACCCACCAAGACGCTTACAGTCTGCAAAACGCTGCAATCAGATAAATAATTTACTGTTAAAGTATAAACTGTATGCTGATAAGGGGTTGCTAAAACATTCGAACAATCTGCACAATCTAAACCAGTGAGCGGTGACCAAGAGTAAAAGTTAACATCGGCCGAACTGTAATAGCTCAAATTTGAAATAAGTGTTATAGATTGCCCAAGATCAAGCATACTATCCTGAGGAAGAATAGTAAGAGTAGGCCTTACAGGTTCAGCGATCAGTACAGAAGTATCTTTTACACAACCTTCGCTATCGCGAATGCGCAGTCGATAAACACCAGCCCCCAACTCAGTGAAAAATTCAGATGATTGAAAATTGACCCCATCAATAGAGTACTCATAAGGAACGGATGCTCCGGGTGTTCCGCCAATTGCTGAAACGCGAATGGAACCATCGGCATAGTCGGGACAAGAAGCAGAATCAATGGAAACTAAATCTATTGAAATTACAGGTGGTGATACAAAAGTCACACTCAAAGTAGTATCACATCCGTTGTTATCTTCAACCGTAACTGAGTAAATTCCAGAGGCGAGATTGCTAATAATGGAGGAAGTACTATTGTTGCTCCAGATAAAACTGATAGGTGGGGTACCTCCATTAGCAGTTACTTCAATGGAACCATCCTGTGCATTCGAACAGCTAATTTCCTCTTTGTTGATCAGTTGAGCATTTAGGGAAACAGGGTTTATAAGAGTGACACTCCCGATAACAGTGCAACTGCTCGCGTCAGCTACTAAAACATCATAAATACCAGAAGGTAGATTTGTGAGGGTAGCATTGTCATTAGCTGAAACCGTGTAACTCCAATCATAACTATAGCCTGGTGTCCCACCATTAGCAGTAACCGTAGCAAATCCGTTTGCATCACCTGAACATAAAGGATCTGTATGAGAGAATGTAAGAACAATTGCACTTGGCTCTGTTATCGCAGTGTTAACGGTTGCAGTACAATTTTTTGAATCTGTAAGAGTTAAACTATAAATCCCAGCAGCTACTCCATTCAAGTCTTCAGTAGCTGACATATTGCTCCAGTAGTAAGTATAAGCAATAGTTCCCCCGCCAGAAGTAATATCAACAGCACCAGTTAAGCCGCCATTGCAACTTACATTTGTTGTGGACGTAACTTGCACTATCAATTGAGTCGGTTCTGTAATTGTAAATGAGGCAGTCGCTATACAATAATGAGAGTCCGTAATAGTTACTGAATGATTCCCAGCATTAAATCCTGGTGCCGTACTGGATATAGAAGTAACGCCACTCCATGCATAGTCGTATCCCGGAGTTCCACCACTAACATTTGCTGAAGCAGTCCCATCATTTCCCCCATAACAAGAAACATCGGTGGTAGAAGAGATTGAAACTGTAAGCTGGCTCGGCTCAATAGCTGTCCACGAAGCCTGAGCTGTACAGTTATTAGCATCGGTGGCAAGAACAGAATAAACCCCTGGTGACAATGCAGTATTAGGATTGACAGATCCCCCCGGAGACCAAGCATATAGATAGCCTGGTGTTCCTCCACTTGCAATAGCCAAAACTGCCCCATCATTCGCGCCAAAGCAGGTAATATCTGTGGTATCTAACCTTATCAATATTTGAGATGGCTGAGTTATATTTACATTACCCGCTACCGAAACTCCGGCACTATCAGTAGCTGTGACCGTATAAACTCCAGCACAAAGGTTACTTATATTGCTTCCATTCGTTCCTTCACTCCAAACAAATATATAAGGGGCAATTCCCCCGGAGGCAGACACAGAAGCCGTTCCGCTACATCCTCCAAAACACAAATTGTTTATAGTAACAAAAGAAAGGATGATAGGCGGTGGATCTGTAACCAAAACTGTGTCAAACCGGCAACAATTATTGGCATCACAAACGGTTACGTAATAACTTCCTGCCGTAAGATTAGAAATAGTATCATTGTTAGAAGCATTGCTCCATGCATATGAGTATCCAGGAGTTCCTCCATTTGCGATTACATAAGCCCAACCTTCATTTCCTCCAAACGAAGTAGCATTGTAAGAAATGGAACTTACTGTTAAAGGACTTGGTTCTGTAATACTTGCTGATACTGATGCTGAACATCCAAATGCATCGGTTACGGTTGTTGAGTAGTTCCCTTGTATCAGTCCGGTTGCATTGGAGGAGTTAGATTGGGCAGGGTTCCATATATAGGTATAGCCGGGAGTTCCTCCGCTGACTGTAAGATTAATACTGCCGGTATTCGTTCCGCTACAAAGAATATTTTGAATAGCAGCAGAAACAACAAGCAAAGGTGGTTCAGCAAGAGTAACGGAATCTAAGCCAATACAACCTTGTGAATCACTAATTGACAGAATATATGTTCCTGGTGCAAGATTTTGAATTGAATCAACTCCTCCCCCATTACTCCAGGAATAATCAATAGGAGGAATTCCTCCAATCGGTATAGCCACAATTTTTCCGTTTGACTGCCCAAAACAGTCTATGGAGTCAGTTACAAAATTTATAGGGATGTTGTTTCCTACCAACACGTGAATAGTATCTCGCAAAGTACATGCTGCACCGGTAAGAGTTACCAGATAGTCAGTTGACGTTGTAGGAGAAACAGTAAAATTATTCTGCCCTCCTGAATAAATTACTGTATTGGTATTCAAATTCAAAAACTGGTAAGCAAAAGTATTCCCCGGTAATGGGTTTCCTGAGGTGGAAGTAGAAAGATTAAGAGGTGAAACAGAACAGAAGAACGTATCGTTAGGAAATGCTGCAAAGCGAGCAGAAGTATCTACGTTTACATAGATAAAATCCTGAGTATGACAACCATTTAGTGCGGTTACGTCTACCCGGTAAATGACTGGATTTTGTGGATAAGCAACAGGGTTTACAATATTGGTAGGAACAGGCGCCTCTGTCCCTGTGGCAGGAGTCCACGAAATTGGAAGTCCCGCTACATCGGTTACGCAAACATGAAACCTGGTATTAGGTCTGTTTACGCTAGTTTGTGCATTACCTGTAAAGCCACATTGACTGGTACTGCCTTTTGAATAATACACCGAGTTAAATGAAGTCGGTGTCATTTGCATTTTGTTATTGAGCCCTGGTGTATTTGAATTATTAAAACAAATATCTATAACCAAATTGGAGGTGCCATCCCAATCATATGGAAAATCTAGTCGATGAAACTTCCATCCTAAAGTATTTCCAACAGGAACATTCTTCCTGGAAAAAACTGTTACTAAATCGCTGTTTTGCCAACCGCTAAGGTCTGTTTGCTGAGTACAGGTCATCTTTATTTCAAAATCCTGCATTGTATCATTGGGAGTATTGATCTGTGCTATGTAAAACGCAATGCTGTCAATTACTCCACCAGAACCAATTTGAGCAAGTAACTCGCTCTGACGATAAAGAAACTGATGACGGGCGCTATTGCTATAGTGGCCATAAATGGTAGGATACTGAGTTGGTGAGCCTGTTGGGGTAACACCTGCTCCCGTTCCTATTTGAGCTTGTGCAGGATGACCTTGGCATGGTATTGAATTTAATCCGCAACTTTGAGGATTAGCAACAATATTCAACTGCACCTGATCGCCCGGGCAAACATCTCTTGGTTGTGCTTGTGCAACAACATTTGGACCAGAGCCCGACACCGTTACTAAAACCGAGTCTACATTTGTACAGCCATTAGTTCCTGTGATGTAACATTTGTATACAGTGGTTACTAAAGGGCTAGCCACCGGATTGGGAATTCTCATTGTATCATCGGTAAGAGGCGGAGGTGATCCGGTTACAGGATCGAATAATCCATTTGAAGTGACCCACTCAAATTCATAAGGAGCATATAGATTATCAGTTGTAGCATTCAGATTTACTTGTCCGTTCTGGCAAATAGTGCCGCCCGGCCCTGCGTCATAAACAAAAGGAGGCTCAGACCTAACCAGTACCGAATCGGTACCACAATCTGATGTAAAATAGTACACAGTGGAATCATCGACAGGTGAAACGGTGGGATTATAAATATTCGGATTTGAAACTGCATTTGGTCCTGTAGAGGGAATCCATGTAAAATTAGTTCCTCCACTGGCTCTCAACTGCACTGGAGTTCCGCAAAAAGTAGGGCTGGCAGAAATCAATTGCACTCTGGTGTAAACGCAAATAGTATATACACGCGTTCTGGTACCGTTTATGGGACAATCGTCATTTTTTGCAGTAAGAACGAAATCGTGACATCCGGTATCTCCGGGCAATGGAGTCCATTGAATACGAGCCGTTACCGTATCTCCCGTACCTACCTGAATCATAGTTGCCCCCGGAATAGCCGAAGGAGTTGCGTTAATATTACTGGTTATCGTTAGTGTATTATTGGAAGGATCCGTACACAAAATATCAAACTGCAAAGGTGTACCAGGGCATACCTGTACGGTCAGAGAATCAACCTGATTTCCATTTTGCAGATTAGTAATGGGCTCTTGTTCAGGAATAGCGATAGGACAATTTAAAACAGACACCTGAATATCCCGTATTGTGGAACCCACTAAAACCCCATTACGATATTCGTCAACGCGCACAGCCAAAACATCCACTTCCTGGCCCTGAGGAGTAAAAGACATTTGGCCGTTTGTGTTGTTAAATTGAAAGCTGTTAGGAGGATTGGTTCTTATAGGATTGTTAACAGACCATCCACTACTAAAAGTCATTGGAGCAAAACTGGTTCCGAGTGGATTAATTAAGCTATAAACTAAAGAATCTCCATCAGCATCTACAGCACCATGATTGTAAGTAACATCCGAATTTGCACAAACAAAAGGTACGGGTAAACCGGAGAATGCCACCGAATTATTACAATAACTTGAGCCTGTAGCAGGATCTATTTGATTATTAATAACGGCTTCAATCGAAAGGTCGTTGGAGGATGGGTTTACAAGGTTGTTTATAGCATTATTTCTACAACATTCTAAGAACCTAATTCTCCAGTTACTACAAGCAGCGGGCAGGGTAACTACTCCGGTGTATTCATGTACTTGAACTCCGGGATAAGGCGCAATTCCTATACCTGTGTAATTACAAGCGCTTTGACTTAATTGTGACTGGCATAACTGGGACACCTCACACCCATTCGAAGAACCCGGAGGACAACTTACTGCAGTATTCCTGTTGAGTGTAAGGTTAATGTTAGTTGCTCCCGGACAGCCAGGTGCGCTAATATTAACCGTTGCGCTGAAAGGAGCTCCGATCCCTTCACAATCACGGTAAAATCGTAAAGTAATTCGGTATTGATTACCCCCCAAACATGTGTATTGCAAGTCGGCCCCCATTGCATGTGAAGCATTAGCTTCCTGCTGCACAAGGGAAAAGAATGTAAAAAGTAAAAATATTCTATACAAATGCTTCAAAATCAGCTATAAATTTGTGTCTTATTCCCGTAAAAGACGCCAAAGGTAAGGAATAGGTTGTATATAACTACCAAAAAGATTCTCTAATTTCAAAGAAACATTTTTCTATTCTTATGGGCTGGACAAACAGCCTAACGAAATGAAAACACTTCCGATGAAATTGCCAATGCGATAGCCAAATATTTTGCGTTATCCGATTCAAAGAAAAATGAAATGCGCGCCAATGCTTTTAAAACGTGGGATGAAAGTTACAACGCTGAGAAGAATTACAAGCTATGTGTAGATGACTTGCTCAATCTTTAACTAAGCTACTTTGATAAAGCACAATCAATTTTTTAACGTAGTCTGAAATATTATATGTTTTTGCAGTCTGCAAAGCACCGCTTGAAAGAGTGTTATACAACTCCCGATTTTTATACGCTAACTCTATTTTCTCTGCAAAAGCAGCTGTATCCTGTTCTTTAAGCACAAAACCATTTTCACCGTCTTTCATAATATCCCGATTACCTCTGCCATCCAACGAAACTACAGGCAGTCCCGTGGCCATTGCCTCCAACAATACCAATCCGAATGGCTCATAAGTGGCAGAATGAACATATAAATTTGCTTCCTTCAAATACTGCTCTACATTTTCAACATTGCCTTTGCATTCAATAAACTTCTGCAAGCCCAGCTCCTTGATCTTTTGCTTTACATCTTCCAGCAAAGGACCATCACCTAGCATTGTCAATTTTACATCAACATTTTTCTCTACTAACGCATTTACTACCTCCACCAAAAACTGCTGATTCTTCTTAGCTACAAAACTCCCCACGTTTATCATTCTTAGGCTACCCAATTCCCGCTTCTGATAAACAGCATTGAATCGTTCGAAATCAATAGCGTTATTCAGCAAAACAACATTCCGGCTTAGTTTTTCAGGAAGAACATTTTCGAAATATTGTTTTGTATCGCGGGAAATGGCAATGAACTTATTATCGCTCTTCAAATACTTTTTTATCAAATGTTGTTTCTCATAAAAATCAGTTAGTCTGCTTTTCTGAAAAATTGTTTCGAAAGAAAAATTCCGGAGTTGAGGCATGTTATCATGGCAGTGCGAGAAATACCTGGTGCCTTCAAAAATATTCTCATGCGAAAGAATTTCGGCTTCGAATAAATGCGAGTGAATGACCTGTGGTTTGAAACTGCCAATGAGTTCATTCAGGGGCTTCAGATTTATATCCCATTTACCCATAACGGACGGACGAACATGAACCGGCAAGAACTGCGGATTAATTTGTTCACTAAGATATCTGTAATCATTACGGTCATGAAAGTAAACCAGCTTCACCTCATGACCTTGCTTTCTCAGTTCATTGCATATATCCAACACCAACCGCTCGGCTCCTCCAGTGCGTAATGACGGAATAATATGGAGCACCTTCATGACCAGCTGTTATTTGCTACAGATAAAAAAAACACTGCTTGATTCTTTAGCATTCAATTTCATAGAAAACAGTTGCCAATACTGCGGGTAAGGGTACAGGGCCGGAAGAAGGGTTTGCTTAACGGCAAATACCAAGCCGACCGTCTTTTTCCAATTATCAACCCGGTAATGCTTTAAATCATACCCTACAGTTTGTGCTCTGTCGGAACTATGCGAGGGCGGAATAAATAGATTTATCAGCGGGGTTTTTGCGGTATTAATAAAAGGCCGCATGAAAACATTTACAAAACGATGGTGCGTGGTAAACAGAATTTCTGTAACAAGATTAATGAAGGCCATTGCAGCAGTTGGCATACCGATAATAAGGGTGCCTCCGGGTTTAAGCACCCGCTTCATTTCTTTCAAACTTTGAATTTCATCTTTCACATGTTCCAAAACATGCGAACAGTAAACCAAATCGAAAGAGCTATCGTCAAAAGGCAGCTTTTCCGATTCGCCCTTCGTTATTCGCAATCCTGAAGTGGAACCGGCATCGTATCTGCCTACTCCGTGCCCTCCGGGGTCAGGATCAATGCCGAAACAATCACAACCCAATTCATCCGTTGCCTTCTTCATGGCATAGCCCGCACCGCATCCAACATCCAAAAATTTTGCGCCCTTGGGTATAAATTCCTTAATGGCGTTCCATTCCGTATCACGAATTTTTTTCTGATTCGCGTCAGCCTCAGCCTTGGGAAGTAAGGGCAAATAGTAAAGCTTCAGTAAGAAAGATTTAAGACTCATAAATTATTTGATGGCTGCAATCACTGCATTGAAAATGATTTGCACGGGCCGAAAATTCAAAAATTTCTCCTTCGCCTTTTCCGACATCCCCTCCGCCATTTGTTCAATCATCTTTACTAAAAAGAAAGGCAATTCAACCTTGCGCCCTTTCAGGATGGTATAGGCTATTACCTGTTGAAACCCGACCTGCATAAAAAGCGAGCGCAGGTCACCCGCTGAATATTCCTTTAAGTGAAACCCCACCGGCTTATCAATAAAAAACCTCGAAATATCATGTGGCCCCGAAATACGATTGGGAGTAATGCAAATGTAAGCCCCGCCTTTTTGCAACACCCGATAAATACTCTTCAATTGTTCGGCTGCATCATCGGGGTGCAAATGCTCCATCAGTTGGTTGCTGTAAGCCACGTCCACGCTGCTATCTTCTAAAGGAATATTGAATCCGTCAAACAAAATAAGTTTCACGTTTTCGGGAAGGTTGGAATTTTCAGCCACTTCTTTCGAAACCTCCAGCGCTACAATTTCTCTGCAATAATTACTGGCGGCAATAGATAAACTGCAATCGCCCGCGCCAATTTCCATAAACCGTTGTTTACCCTTTATAAAAGGCAGTATTTGCTGCAACTGATAATCAACGCGGCCCTGTTTTGCGCTTTGGTTTTGCTTGATGGTAAGTTGAGGATGAAAAGGAAGTTTTTGGAAATACTCCTGGTAAACGAACGAATAAAGCGGTTTGCGTTCAGCGGCAGTGGCCTGCCTTAGTTTATCGGCCTGCTCCACTTCTACCCGGTAAATTTTTTCCAGCTCAGGCAAACCCAAGCCCCAGCTTTCGGGAATCGTTTTATCCATATCAGTTTTATGCTCTGCAAATTAAAGAATTTGAAGCAGGTTGTAATTCGATAAATATCAGGGCCGGCTATTCCGGAAACCGCCCACCTATTTTCATCCGAAGTTCTTCCTACAGGCCGAAAAAGGGGGTTTACACGAATTTTGGCCCATTTCGGTCACTTTTTCGCCTTTTTGCGTCATTTATTCGCGTTCCGCAAAGGTTGCGGAACGCCCGTGAGCCATGTACCAGCGTTCCGTAAGGCTTGCCGAACACCAGTGAACCATGTACCAGCGCCCGTAAGTGATGTACCAGCGTTCCTCAAAGGCTGCGGAACGCCCGTGAGCCACGTACCAGCGTTCCGTAAGAGCTGCGGAACGCCAGGGAACCACGTACCAGCGTTCCGTAAGGGTTGCGGAACGCCAGGGAGCCATGTACCAGCGTTCCGCAAGAGTTGCGGAACGCCCAAAAATGTATTTGCTGGATTGATGAATGGTGGATGAAGATGGCGGAGTGAATAGGAATGAAGCTGTTGAAGGAGAAGGGAGGAAGGAAGTATCGATATTCAGTATTCTTTCTACTCCGGGGCAGTTGGTCGCCTGCGCAACCATCCATAAATAGTTGACCGTTTTCAGATAGCTAATGCCATCTGTTTGCTTTTGAGGAGGGCGACTTCGTTGAGCTGATCTTCGGTATCCTGCAGAAAGGGTTTGCTGTCGGTATGAATAAGTATGTCCTTACACTTAAGCAGTAATTCTTCAGCGCGGTCCAATTTCCTTTCTGCCTTACAAACCAGCGCCAAATTATAATATGAAATGCTAAGATGCTCGGGTGAGCCAACTTTCATACGCAAGTCAAGCGATTTTTCAAGATACATTTCCGCCTGTTCATAATTGTCCATCTTCAAATAGCAGGTGCCAATGTTGCTGTAAACATTTCCCATGTTCGACAAATCGAAATACTGTTCGAAAGTATTTGCTGCTGCCTGATAATTTTCGAGCGCCAGGTCAATCATATCGGCATTGATATATACATTGCCCAAGCCCATCAGGTAGTTGGCTTTGCGCGGAGAAGTATCATCTTTCAGCAACGCAATTGCTTCTGTGAGATATTGAATTGATTTGTCAGGTCCGCGCTCGGCAATCTGTTCATTCATGGTCAGCACATGAAAAATATCAGCTTTCCAACCGATAAATTCAGGTTCATCGGGCGAAATTTTTTCGGATGCCCGCAGCAGAATTGCTTCCGCCTTTTCAAATTCACCGGTATTGGCGTAGCATCTTCCTAAAAGAATATAGTGCCGAATGATTGGTGCCTTGTATACCGAATTCTCATATTTCTGCAACACCTGCAACGTATTCTGAATAACTTTTTCATACTCGGAATTGAATTGCATTTCTGCAATGTTATGATTCAACTCCATATTCAAAACCACTTCTTCCTCTTTGATATGGGCATAATCCTTTCTCAACATCTGAAGATGTTCGTAAGCATGCTCGTGATTGCGATGAAGCAACTCGCGATTTTCTAAAAGGTGTTTAAGTAATTGTTTGTTGGTCATAAAGTACTACCTACAATAATAAAAAAACCGTCACCGTATGGCAGGGTGACGGTTGTCATGTTATCTACATTTAACTTCTATTGTTTAATCCCAGAAACAATATCCGTTTTCAGCAATCAGTTTATCCGCTACCGTTCTGCGAACCTCTTTGGTATTTATAATTTCGTATTTAGTAAAGCGCTTTAATCCCATCAGCATCATCCGAAGTTCATCTCCGCTGGCAAAAGCTACCAAGCCCGATTTACCCGCTGTATTTATCCTATCCATAGCATCGAAGAAATAGCATTTAACCATGTCAACATAAACTTTTGAAGCTTCCTCTCCGTGAAGGTTGATGAGTTTTTCTGCACGAAGCATTCCACTCTCCATAGCCAGAATATCAATGAGCATATCGGAAGCGTGCATTAAAATTTCCTGTTCTTTATCTAAGCCCATCATCAGCTTTTGAACTGCTGAGCCCGCTACAAGGAGGAATGCCTTCTTGGCATTCTTCAACGCTTTTCTTTCGGCACCGAAAACATCATCTGCATCGGGTGAAGAAAAATCAGGAACGCTCATTAGTTCCTTTTGAATAGCCATACCCGGAGTCATCAGGTCTAATTTGCCTTTCATAGCAAACTTCAACATAGCATCAATCGCCAACATCCGGTTGATCTCATTCGTTCCTTCAAAGATTCTATTGATCCGCGAATCGCGATAAGAGCGTGCCATTGGATACTCTTCACTGAATCCGTAACCGCCATGAACCTGCAAAGATTCATCCACTACAAAATCCAGCACTTCACTTCCTAACACCTTCAACAGCGCACACTCAATTTGATATTCTTCGGCACCACCGGTTAAATATTCTGTCATTGATTTTCCGGCAGCCTTCAATTCATGCTCTTTTTGCTGAATCAAATCGCATACGCGGTACGAAGCTGATTCAGCCATCCAGGTACGAATAGCCATTTCTCCAATCTTGTGCTTAATAGCGCCAAACTGAGAGATATTCGTTTTAAATTGCTGACGCTCGTTGGAATATTTCACAGCTACACTTAGCGCACGCTTTGCTCCACCCAAAACACCGTTACACAATTTGTAACGACCGATGTTAAGAATCTGAAAAGCAATTTTATGTCCCTTACCTTCTTCGCCCAATAAATTTTCAACCGGCACTTTCACATTACTAAAAAACACCTGACGGGTAGAAGATGATTTAATGCCCATCTTTTTTTCCTCCGCACCTACACTTAGTCCTTCTAAATTCCGGTCAACAATGAAACCGGTAAATTTTTTATCGTCACCATTAATTTTTGCAAATACCACAAACACATCCGCAAAGCCGGCATTTGTAATCCACATCTTTTGTCCGTTAAGGATGTAATGCTTGCCATCTTCAGATAACACGGCTTTTGTTTTTGCTCCCAAAGCATCTGAACCGCTCCAAGGCTCGGTCAACGCATAAGCTGCCTTCAACTCGCCTGTTGCCAATTTGGGAAGATACTTAGCGCGTTGTGCATCGGTTCCGTAATAAATAATCGGACAGGTTCCGATACCGGTGTGTGCTCCGATAGCCACAGAAACACCATGTCCCCAACCAAGAACTTCTGTTACATACGAGAAAGAAATAAGGTCTTTCCCAAGTCCGCCATACTCTTCAGGAATGTGAAGGCCCAACAAACCCAGTTCACCGGCTTTGTCAATAATTTCAACACTCTTCATTGGGTCTTTATCCAATTCTTCCAAACGCGGATCAATCTCCTTACGGATAAACTCTTTGGTCATATCGCGCATAGCTGTTTGCTCCTCGTCAATTTGCTCAGGAATATAAACATCCTGCCATTGTGATTCTTTAATAACAAATTCACCGCCTTTAAGTGTTGTCGTTTTTGTTGTAGTAGTTGACATTGCCTTTTATTTAGTCGTTTGTAAATAGTTTAAAATATTAAAAACAATATTGATTTTCTTCAATCAACTTATCTGCAATTCTTCTTCTTGCTGCTATAGTATTATAAGCATCATATTTTGTAAAGCGCTTTAAGCCCATCAGCATAATGCGCAGGGTGTCTCCGTCATTGAATGCGCTTATAGCATGCTTGCCCGAAAGGTTGATTCTTTCGAGTGCATCAGAGATATACGTTTTAGTCATATCAATTTGCAAAGCGCAAGCAGCTTCTCCGCGGATGCTCATCAATTTTTCTGTTCTCAATAAAACTGATTCGCAAACAAAAAGTTCAATCAGCATGTCGGAAATGTTCATGATAATTTCCTGCTCCTTATCAAAACTTTGCATGAACTTCTGAACAGCAGCACCTGCTGTCATCAAAATTGCCTTCTTAGCATTTTGCAGTGCTTTCTTTTCACCAGCAAAAAAATCATCTGAATCTCCGGCGCTGAAATCAGGAACGCTCATCAATTCCTTCTGAACTGCCATTGCGGGAGTAAACAAGTCTACTTCCCCTTTCATCGCTTTCTTCACCAACATACCCACCGCAAGCAAACGGTTGATTTCATTCGTTCCTTCAAAAATTCTACTAATACGCGCATCGCGGTAAGCACGAGCTACCGGATACTCCTCACTGAAACCGGTACCACCAAAAACCTGCACAGCTTCATCCACCACATAAGCTAAAACTTCTGAGCCAAACACCTTCAGGATGGCGCATTCAATAGAATACTCTTCTGCGGCTATCAACTTCGCCTGCACTTTATCGGTGCCTTTTGCCGAAAGGTCGGCAATCATATCATCAATTAAACCTCCGGTGCGATAGGTTGCTGATTCACACACGTAAGACTTGATAGCCATTTCCGCCAGCTTATGTTTAATAGCGCCAAACGAAGAAATAGGAACATTGAATTGAATTCTCTCATTGGCATACTTAGTGGCAACCGTGGTTGTCTTTTTCGAACCTCCCAAGTTAAGCACGGCTAATTTGTAACGGCCGATGTTCAATACGTTGAAAGCAATTTTATGCCCTTTGCCAATTTCGCCCAACAAATTTTCAACCGGAACTTTTACGTTATTGAAAAATACCTGACGGGTAGAAGAACCCTTGATACCCAATTTATCTTCTTCACTGCCCAGCGAAACTCCTTCGCTCTTAGCATCAACAATGAACCCCGTAAATTTCTCTCCATCAATTTTAGCAAACACAGTGAAGATATCTGCAAAACCTCCGTTAGTGATCCACATCTTTTGTCCGTTCAAAATATAGTGCTTACCATCTTCGCTTAACACTGCTTTCGATTTTGCACCCAATGCATCGCTACCGCTTCCAGGTTCGGTTAAGCAATAAGCTGCTTTAATTTCTCCACTGGATAAACCGGGCAAGTATTTTTGCTTCTGCTCCGCAGTTCCGAAATACAAAATTGGAAGAGTGCCGATACCCGTATGTGCGGCATAAGACGCAGCAAAGGAATGAGCTGTTCCCATTTCCTCATTAATAACTGTGTCTGTGCAAACGTCAACACCCATTCCGCCAAACTCTTCCGGTACACTTGCACCGAGCAAACCAAGTTCCCCTGATTCGCGCATAAGCTGAACTGTTAAGCCCGGCTCCTGCTTTTCAATTTTTTTATCGTTGGGATTAATGCGGTTACTGATAAAATCAGCTGCTGTTTGTCCGAACATTTTCTGTTCTTCACTTATCGAATCCTTGATAAAAACGTTTTCAAACGAAGTTTCTTTAATGAGAAATTCTCCGCCCTTAAGAACTTTTTTTGTTTCGGTTGTTGTGCTCATTGTATTTTTCTTTCGTTTATAGTCTTTCAAAAATTCCGGCAATTCCTTGTCCGCCACCAACGCAAGCGCTTACCATTCCGTATTTGTTTTTTCTGCGTTGCATTTCGCCAATCAGTTTTTGGAATAGGTATGTTCCTGATGCACCTAGCGGGTGACCAAGAGCAACCGCTCCACCGTTCACGTTAATGATATCCGTATTCAATTTTGCTTCCTGAATAACAGCAAGTGATTGTGCGGCAAATGCTTCATTCAACTCAATCAAATCCATGTCGCTCAATTTCAATCCTGCTTGTTTCAAAGCTTTTGGAATTGCATTCACCGGACCGATACCCATAATAGTAGGGTCTACA
>JAZKEP010000089.1:0-18228 GCA_040387015.1 Bacteroidota bacterium | reverse complement strand
GATTTAATTCTTTCACCACTTTCTCGCTCACCACTAAAACAAATGCAGCCGCATCAGAAGTCTGTGAAGAGTTTCCGGCAGTTACCTGTCCACCATTTCTAAATGCAGGTTTTAGCTTAGCCAATCCTTCCATGGATGTATCTCCACGGGGACCTTCATCCTGAGACACAGTAAATTTTCTTGTTTTCTTTTTGCCATCCTCGAAGTACACTTCCTCAACTTCCACGGGTACAATATCATCTTTGAATTTGCCTGCTTCGATAGCAGCGATTGCTTTTTTGTGACTGTTGACAGAAAATTCATCGCTTTGCTCGCGAGTGATACCATACTTGGACGCTACGTTTTCAGCAGTTAATCCCATGCCTATATAGTAGTCAGGATGGTCTTTCGCGATTTCGTAATTTGGAACAGTTTTGTAACCAACAGTAGGAACCAACGACATACTCTCAGTTCCTCCCGCAATTATTACATCAGCCATTCCGGCTTTGATTTTTGCGGTTGCCATTGCAATTACTTCAACCCCTGACCCGCAGTAACGGTTTACAGAAACTCCCGGAACTTCTACAGGCAGCGATCTTACCGCTACCCAACGAGCCATTTGCAACCCTTGTTCAGCTTCAGGCACAGCATTACCTACAATCAAATCATCAATACGAGATGAATCTAACTGAGGAACCTTTTTCAACAAATCTTTAATGGCGTAATAAGCCATGTCAACGGGAGTCATGAAACGGAACCCGCCTCTTTTTGCTTTGCCGATGGCGGTTCTTGAACCGGCTATGATATATGCTTCTTGTGACATAATGTTTATGTTTTAGTCGTTTTTGAATTAGTTTCTCAATGGTTTTCCTGAAGTCAAAATGCTCTGAATTCTTTCGAGTGTTTTCTTCTCACCGCAAAGCGATAAGAATGCTTCTCTTTCAAGGTCAAGCAGATATTGCTCGGTTACTTTCGACTCACTAGTTAAATCACCACCACAAAGCACCCAGGCAATTTTCTTAGCTATCAAGAAATCATGCTCGCTTGCATACGCTCCTACTTTGAAAGAAGCCGCACCCGCATACAACGCACTCAATCCCGCACGTCCTAACACAGTAATATCATCGCGTTGTGGTTTTTGAACGTATCCGTTATTGTAAAGCTCCAGCACTTTTTCTTTTGCTTCGGCCAACTGACGGGTTTGATTCAAAACGATTACATCTTTCTTTCTATCGAGTACACCTACGCTAAATCCTTCATGCGCAGAAGTTGCAACTTTTGCTGTGGCTATTGCTGTGAAACGTTCTGCTAGTTGAGGAATTTGTGCATCGCCTGCGTAGTAAGCATCGCTTGCACGAAGAGCCATTTCCTTTGTTCCTCCACCACCTGGAATCAGACCCACACCTACTTCCACTAAACCAATATAAGTTTCTGCACTTGCTACCGCAGCATCACTATGCATGGTGAACTCGCAACCACCACCGAGTGTGAGTCCGTGAGGAGCCGCAACAACAGGAATAGAAGAATAACGGCAACGCATGGTAGCATTCTGAAATGCACGAACCGCAAAATCAAGCTCATCATATTCCTGCTCCAACGCAAACATGAAAATCATGGCAAGGTTTGCGCCTGCACTGAAGTTCGGATAATCGTGACCAAGCACAACACCTTTCCAACCTTGCTGTTCAGCAATATCAATTCCTTTATTGATGGCTTCGATTACCTCACCACCCAGCGAATTCATTTTTGTACTCCATGAAACATTCAATACACCATCACCAATATCATCAACCCGGGCAAAAGCATTTTTCCAAACAGGTTTCTGCTCTTTATAATTTTCAAGAATGATAAATGATTCGGTACCAGGAATTACTTTGTAGCTCTTGCTTGCCACATCGTAATATTTCTTTGCTCCGTTTTCTACTTTGTAAAAAGTCTTGAAACCAGCCGCCAGCATCTCATCTACCCATCCATTAACTTTAAAGCCTGCTTCTTTCATTCCCTTCACCAGAGTTTCAACTCCTATGGCATCCCACTGTGCAAACGGACCAATTTCCCAACCGAAACCGGCACACATAGCATCGTCAATTCTATAAAGTTCATCGCTGATTTCTGGAATACGATTGCTTACATAAGAAGAAACATAGTAAGTGAGTTTGCGCAGAAATTCCCCGTGCTTATCAGTTTGTTTCGAGATAGCCACCAAACGCTTTCTCAAATCTTCTATACTCTTTAATTCAGTAGTTGCAGATTTTGTTTTTGCTGATGGTTTGTATTCCATCGTTTTCCAATCCAAAGTGCTGAATGATTTCTTTCCATTAACATCTTTAGATTTTTTAAAAAATCCCTGACCTGTTTTATCACCAATCCATTTATTGGTCTCCATTTGCTTAATCCACTCAGGAACCTGAAGCACCTCGCGATACTCATCGTTCGGTAAATTATCGTGAGCACCTGTCATTACTTTTATCATGGTATCCAAACCAACCACATCAGTTGTTCTGAATGTTGCTGACTTGGGTTTACCGATCAGTGTTCCGGTAAGTGCATCCACTTCGTCAATAGTGAAATCCATTTCCTGCATCAACTTGATAACGGCTGCAATGCTAAAAACGCCTACGCGATTCGCAATGAAAGCAGGTGTGTCTTTGCACAACACAGTTTGCTTGCCGAGGAATAAATCTCCGTAGTGCATCAAGAAATCAATAACTTCTTTATCAGTTTCCGCTGTAGGTATAATTTCAAGCAAACGCAGATAACGTGGAGGATTAAAATAGTGCGTTCCGCAAAAGTGCGCACGGAAATCATCACTTCTTCCTTCAGCCATTAAATGAATCGGAATACCAGAAGTGTTAGAAGTAATCAGCGTTCCAGGCTTGCGATACTTTTCCACTTTCTCAAAAACCTGCTGCTTAATATCAAGACGCTCTACCACTACTTCAATAATCCAATCTGCATTTTTAATCCAAGAGAGATTATCATCAAAGTTTCCGGTAGTGATACGCGAAGCAAATGCCTTGTCATAGACCGGATTCGGATTGCTCTTAAGCGCAAATGCCAAAGCATCATTCACTAATTTGTTTCTCAGTGCCGGTTTCTTTGCATCGTCTTCGCTCAATTTAGGAGTTACGATGTCGAGCAAAAAAACTTTCAGGCCTATGTTTGCATAATGCAAGGCTATACGGCTTCCCATTACACCCGAGCCAAGCACGGCAACGGTTTTAATTTTTCTGGCTTTTGCGGGAGTTACATTCACCGCCTTCTTTTCTGTTGCTGCTGCTTCCATTTCTTTCTTTATTGTTTTTTAATCGGACTACGAATTTAATGCTTTATTTTTTTATCTACCAACCGTTTGGTAAAATTTATTTTGCCTTCACTTTTGCCAAGGCCTTGCCATTCTGTTGAGCGGGTTTATCAATACGGTTCAAAATTCTTTTAATCGTGTTTTTAAGATAACTGTGATCGTTAAACACCCGGCTGAACATCAGCGAGCCTTCAATTTCAGCTACGCTTCTTTCTGCCAGTTCGTTCGCAATCTTCTCCCCGTATTTATCCATGTAAATAGTTTTAACGGCATGGAAGAAGTCAAGAAAGAACCGCTGAACAAGTGTATTGAACTCGGGTGCCATCAAGGCGGTTTCAACACCCATATTTCCAAGCAGATTTCCTTTTTCTTCATTGAGAAAAACCTTCTCTGCGGCTAAAAACAAGTTCTCTAAACGTTGTTGCGGGGGAATGCTTTTATCGTAGGCATGATTGAACACATTTGTCTTAAAAAACTCGTGCACATTCTTAATCACTTTGCGCATCAAATCTTCCTTACTGGGGAAATAGTGATAGAGAGAACCTTTCTGCAAACCGCAGGCGTCAGCTATCTCACTCATCGAGGTGTTGAAATAGCTCTGCTTCCTGAATAATTTCAGTGCTTCTATAATGATAATCTGCTCGTCAACTTTTTGTTTAGGCATGTGTCCTCATGCTTTAGCTATTGTAAAATTACAAAAGCTTTTCAACTTACCAAACGGTCGGTAGGGAAAAATGTTTCATGGTTTGCGCTACTTTCGCCCGTCTATGGGAAAATTTATATCAAAACTGATTTTCAAAATTTTCGGATGGACATTCAAAGACCACGTTGGTGGCGGCTATGACCGCTGCGTAATGATTGCCTCGCCACACACCAGCAATTGGGACTTAGTTTTTGCCCGTTGCGCATTCTATCTGATGGATATCCCGGTTCGTTATACCGTGAAGAATGATTGGATGAAATTTCCTTTCAATCTAATTTTTGGACCGCTTGGGGCAATAGGCATTGATAGAAGTCCTAAGAAAGAAGGAGAGCAGAGAAAAAGTATGACCGAAGCGATGATTGAATTGTTCAGCCAGAACGAAAAACTAGCGGTAATGGTTACTCCGGAGGGGACCCGCGCATTACGCACAAAATGGAAAACGGGATTTTATCATACAGCCGTAGGTGCTAAAGTTCCAATCGCACTTGGTTACTTGGATTACAAAAACAGAATTGCAGGAGTAGGAAAAATTATTCATCCAAGCGGTGATATGCAAAAAGATATGAAGGAGATAATGGATTTTTACAAAAACATCCAAGGAAAGCATCCCGAAAAATTTTCAGTGGATTTGGATTATGTCTGAGAGAAGAACTTCAACAGGTTTTCATTCACCCAATCAGGATTGTCGTGTTGAATGAAATGACCGCTCGTTGAATCATAAATAATTTCGCAACTGTTTTCGCAATAATCTTTTGTTCGGTAGGTAAGTTCTTTGCCGAGGGCAATGTCCTTTTCGCCCCAGAGTACCAACACCGGTGCTTCTATTTTATGAAATTTTACGCCTGAAAAAATACCACGGAAAGCTGAACGGTAATATGCAATAGTTGCCTTTACTGCCCCCGGTTGCTTAAATGCTTCGACATATTTCTTTACATCTTCTTCACTAAAGGCGTTTTTGTTCATGCTCAATGCAGCAAAACTCTTTCTAAAAAACCTTTCGGTGCCGACAATCTTTTCCGGTAAAAACGGTAATTGAAAAAAGAAGATATACCAACTCTTCTTCCATTGCGCAAGATTGAATTTCTCAAAAGCAACTTTCATTTCGCTTGGGTGAGGAACATTTAGAATAGCTAACTTCTTTACAACTTCCTGATGTAAAGCCGCTACCGCCCAAGCCACAGCAGCGCCCCAATCGTGCCCAACTATGATTGCTTTTTGCTCACCCAACGCTTTTACTAATTCAGCAATATCTTTTGCAAGAATTTCGATTTTATAATCAGAAACGTTCGCAGGTTTCCCGCTAAGGTTATACCCGCGCATATCAGGCGCTATTACACGATATTGTTTTGATAGAACGGGAATCTGTTTTCTCCAGCCAAACCAAAATTCGGGAAATCCATGAAGAAGAATAACGAGTTCGCCCCCACCTTCTTCTATGTAGTGCAGCTTAATTCCGTTGACTGAAATAAATTTTGATTGCATTTTAGCCTTTTAGGAATTCACTAAACCATCTGCCGCTTGCCTTTACCGTTCGTTGCTGAGTTTTAAAGTCATTATGAACTATTCCGAATCGTGGGCGGTAGCCCTCAGCCCATTCGAAATTGTCCATAAAACTCCAGATGAAATAGCCATCTACTTTCACTCCTTCCTTTTTTGCACGAAGAACCTGTTTCAAATAGTCTTTAATGAACTGCAAACGCTTAACATCGTTCACTCCGCCATTCACCACTTCATCGGGGAAAGCCGCTCCGTTTTCAGTCACAATTATCTTCCGCATATTTTTGTAAGCATCATATTTTTTCAGCAGTTTGTAAATCCCTTCAGGATAAACTTCCCAGCCCATATCGGTAATGTCGTGCCCGAGTTTTTTTGCAGGAACATTCACAATATGAATGATTGGAATCAGTGCCAGTTTTTTCACCACCATTCGTGAATAGTTCTGTAACCCGATAAAATCAAAATCAAAAGCCATCAATTTTTCATCGCCCGGTTGCATGTGTTTCTCAATGTGTGTGCATGCAGGTAAATCAGCTTTCGGATAACCGAGTCCCATTACAGGGTCTAAGAACAAGCGATTGATGAAGGCATCTGCGCGAGCTGCGGCCTTAATGTTTCCCGGCTTATCATTCTTAGCATCAACATGACTACAGGAAAATGTAGTGCCGATATTTGCGCCCTTTACATTGCTGCGAATGGTTCTTCCACCAGCACCGTGACACATCACTACATTATGGACCGCTCTGTAAAACTTGCCGAAGTTGACATAGCCGGGGGCATGCACTCCAATTAAATAGCCAAGCGGAACAAAAGCCATCGGCTCATTAAACACCATCCAGTTTTTTACTTTATCGCCATACGCTTTTGAAACTACATCCAGATAATCTTCAAACCATTTAATGCTATCACGATTTGCCCAGCCACCTTTGTCTTCAAGAATTTGTGGCAAGTCCCAATGATAACAGGTAATCCAGGGAGCTACATTTTCTTTCAAGCATTTATCAATTACACGGTGGTAGTAGTCAATTCCTTTTTGATTTACCTGCCCGGTACCTTGTGGAAGAATACGTGACCATGACAACGAAAATCGCGAAGCGGGAATGTTCATCCTGTGCATCAACTCGATATCACTTTCGTAGCGATGGTAAAAATCGCAGGCTACATCTCCATTCTCACCTGTTTTTATTTTCCCTTTTTTGTGATGTGTAAAATGATCCCATACATTTTCGCTTTTGCCATCTTCATTCCAGGCGCCTTCAATTTGATAAGCGGCAGTGGCTGTGCCCCAAATAAAATCCTTTCCGAAGTCGCTTCGGTTTAATTCTTCATCAGCAAAAAGTTGAGCTAATAAATTTTGAGGCAGAAAACTTCCCGCTGTGAGGATGGAAGTGAGTTTGAGATATTGCTCGCGAGTCATCTTAATTCTTATTTGAATTCAGAATGAAAGTGCTCATTTTTCCGTCAAATACAAATCTCATAGCATAGCACATTCAAATAATTATTTTCACCCACTAAAACCTTTCTATGTCATTTTTCGAAAACAAAGTTGTCTGGATTACCGGTGCGTCATCAGGTATTGGAGAGGCATTGGCTTATACGTTCGCTAAGAAAGGCGCAAAGTTGGTTTTATCTGCCCGCAGAGAAGATGAACTGAAGCGAGTTGCTGCCGGGTGTAATCTTCCATCGCAGAATATTCTAATCCTTCCTTTCGATGTTTCGAAATATGAGGAAGCAGAAGCAAACACCAAACAAGCACTCGCTCACTTCGGACAAATAGATATTTTGGTGAACAACGCTGGACTCAGCCACTGGAGTAAGATTAAAGACATGGGAATGGATGTGCTGAAGAAAATTATTGATACCAATTTTATGGGTGGTGCAGCATTGACTAAAGCGGTACTACCCTCCATGCTTGCAAAAAAGCAAGGTCACATTGTTGTTATCTCTTCTATCCTCGGGAAAATTATCACACACAAGCAAGCTGCTTACAATGCAAGCAAACATGCACTGCATGGATTTTTTGATACACTTCGTGCTGAATATGGAGGAGAGGGAATTAAAGTGCTCATTGTATGTCCGGGATTTGTGAATACCAACGTGGCAAAAAACTCTTTAGACAGAAACGGAAATCCTATTGGCAGAAACAATAAGATGATTGAGTCAGGGCTCGACCCGATATATGTTTCGGAGCAGGTTTTGTCTGCCATTCAAAACGGAAAAGAGGAAATACTCCTAGCAGGAGGCAAAGAAAAATTCGGGGTGTTGATGAAACGTTTTGCTCCGGGATTATTTTCAAAATTCATCAGCAAAAACAAACTAGCATAGCATGGCAGGGAAGTTTTACTCGAAAGAGAATCTCAAATTCTTATTGCATGAAGTTTTTCATGTGGAAGAACTTTGCAAACGTGATTATTTCAAAGAGCATACCCTTGAAAATTTTGACATGATAGTGGAAGCGGCCGATTCGCTTTCTGCTAATCACCTGCGGCCTATTTTGATTGAAATGGATCGTAATCCTCCGAGAGTGGAAAATGCAAGAGTAAAAGTGCATCAGAAAATGCCCGAGCTGATGAAAAAATTTGGTGAGGATGGGTGGATTTCCATGAGTGCACCTTCTGAATTTGGAGGACAGCAGGTGCCGTTTACCATTCTACAGACCACTGCATTTATTATGGCGGCTGCCAACTATTCACCGATGGCGTATGCGTTTCTTACAACGGGTGCAGCTCACTTGATTGAAGTATTCGGGACAAAAGAATTGCAGCAAACCTTTATACCAAAAATGATGAGTGGTGCTTGGCAAGGTACCATGGCAATGACAGAGCCGCAGGCCGGGAGTTCTCTTTCAGATATGGTTGCCACTGCCACACGGACAAGTGATGGACATTATTTATTGAAGGGACAAAAAATATTTATCAGCTGCGGTGACCATGACGGCTGCGAAAATATTGTTCACTTGATGTTGGCGCGTATTGAGGGCGCACCTGCCGGAACAAAAGGCATTTCGCTTTTTGTAGTACCGCGAATGAGACCCGATGAAAATGATAAACTCGTTTTCAATGATGTAAATACCGCAGGCTTATTTCATAAGATGGGCTATCACGGTGCGCCTATTGCGCATTTGATAATGGGTGAGAAAAATGATTGCCGCGCTTTTCTTGTTGGAGAAGAGCACAAAGGATTGAGCTACATGTTTCACATGATGAACGAGGCGCGAATAGGTGTGGGTATGAGCGCGACTGCTATTGCTTCGGCTGCGTATTATAATTCGCTGGAATATGCCAACGTGCGTTTACAGGGAAGGAAATTGATGGAGAAGGATCCGTTAAAGCCGCAGGTTCCCATTATTCAACATGCGGATGTAAAGCGCATGCTGTTGTTTCAAAAGGCGATTGTAGAAGGCTCTCTTGCCTTGTGTTTGCAGGCTTGTGTTTATTATGACAATTCAAAAACATTGGATGGAGAAGAAAAGGAAAATAATTTTCTGAAACTGGAATTGCTTACACCAATTGTAAAATCATATCCGGCAGAGATGAGCATCCTTACCACGAGTGCAGCTCTTCAGATTTTCGGAGGATATGGATTTACGAAAGAATACATGGCCGAACTTTTCTTTCGTGAAACACGCATTCACACTTTGCATGAAGGCACCACCGCCATTCACGGCATGGATTTGCTGGGAAGGAAAGTGATGATGAAAAACGGACAAGCGACTATGTTGCTAATGCAGGATGTTTTTGTGGATATAGAAGCTGCGAAGAAAATTGAATCGCTTAAACCATATGCCGAAGTACTGGAACAAAAGCTGACACAACTACAAGAGCTTACAATGAGACTGATGGGAGTTGCGCAAAAACACGGACCCGAAGTTTTCCTGTCCGATGCTACGCTTTATCTTGAGCTGTTCGGCATTATTGCCATCGGATGGCAATGGTTGAAACAAGGAGTGGTTTCTGAACAGGAAAAAGCATCTGCTTCCAAAAAATATTCGCCTGAGTTTCTTCAATCGAAATTGCTTACACTGCAATATTTCTTCGAATATGAAATTCCGAAAACGGAAGGAATGTTTGTGAGATTGAAGAGTAAGAATAATGTAACACTGGAAGCTAAACCTGAGGAGATAGTTTAGTTAGCTCCCCACTTCTTATTTGGTCTTGCCCCCATTTCAAATTCAATCTTTCCACCATTGATAATATCTGCATGATGCAGAAACGGTTCTTCTAACTTCTTTCCGTTTAAGGTTGCTGATTGAATGAATTTATTTACCGATGAAACATGGTTTGTAATGATTTCAAATTTCTTGCTTCTATCCGCGGGGTTAAGGTAAATAGCAGCTTTTGGAAACAGCGGAGTGCCGATAGCGTAAATATCGGTGCCGGGTGTAACAGGATAAAAACCAAGGGCGCTGAAAATATACCAGGCGCTCATTTGCCCGCAGTCGTCATCGCCATCCATGCCATCGGGATTGTTGCGGTAAAGGAAAGTGCGATTGAGCCAAACCAAATATTGTGTGCGCCAGGGCTGACCGACATAATCATAGAGGTATGTGTAATGATGCCCCGGTTCGTTCATGTGTATGTAATGCACCCACTTGAAGTTTGACGTAAGTTTCTTGATGAATTTTTCTTTACCCCCCATCAAATCAACCATGCCCGGAACATCATGCTGCGCTCCGAATAAATATGTCCACGGGCTGCCTTCTGTAAAACCCGCGCGTGTGTCTTCGTTCCAAGTGCCGTCAGATTTTCGGGGTGCCATCATACCGGTGGCAGGATTATAAACGTTCACATAATTCTTGTTTCGCTTCATCAGCATTTCATAGTCGTCTAATTTGCCTGCTGCTTTTGCTACCTGTGCCACACAAAAATCATCATAAGAGCCTTCGATGGTGTTTGAAACCGATTCGTTGGTTTTGTCAACGGGCACATAACCCAGTTTCTTATACCAATACAAGCCGTTGCGTGCTTCAATAAAAGTAAAAGGCGCCCGGTCTTTCCAGCGGTTCACGCTGTCGTTGCCCGATGGCACTATCGCATTCTTCATACACGCTTCATAGGCTTTTTGCAAACTGAAACCTTTCACGCCTTTCACCACGGCATCAGCAATCACAGCATCGGCATGTGTGCCAATCATGATACCTGTATAAGTTGGATTAGGCCACTTGGGCATGTAGCCTCCCTCTTCACACATCTGAATGAGCGACTGCACCATTCCCCCCACATGCTCAGGCGCAGTAAGAATTAAAAGCGGATGCTGCGCCCGGTAAGTATCCCAGAGCGAGTAATCATTATAGCTCACACCGCTATGAATTTTATCATCGAATGCGCTGTAATACCTTCCGTATTCCGAAAACTGCCGGGGAAACAACAGCGTGTGATACATGGCAGAATAAAAAATCTTCTTCTGCCCTTTTTTAGCGCCTTCCAATTCTATCCTGCTTAAATAATTATCCCATTGCTGCTGCGTTTCTTTTTCTACAGTCTCGAAATTTTTCTCTGCAACTTCTTTCTGCAGATTTTCACGAGCCTGTTCAATGCTGATAAAAGAAGTACCCACTCTCGCTTCAACAGTTTTTGTATTCTTCTTAAAGCTTACCCATGCACCACAAGCGTTAGCGGCTTGTTCTGCACTATCGTTTTTTAACTCTTCGTTCTCATAAGTTCCGAATGTTTCAAAGGCTTCATCAAACTGAATTACAAAATATCCTTTGAAGTTGGGCAGCGGAGGACCTAGATGTGCCGACTGCCTGTCTTTATTCCAGCCTATGATTTCTTTTCGCTCAGGAATAATTTTTATCCAGCCGTTTGAATCGGGTAATTGACTTGCTTCAATAAAAACAGAAGGAATTTCGTTTTTCGGAAACTGAAACTTCAACATGCCGCATCTTTCTGTAGCGGTCATTTCGGTTTTAATCTTTGAGAGTTTTTGCGTGTGCAGTTTGACCGAATAGTAATATGGCTTTGAAGTTTCCCCGCAATGTGAGAAGTAATAGGTGCGCTTTACTGCTTTGGAATTTATTTTCCCAATAACGGGTTTAAACGTCACGTATCCGTAATCGCCCATCCACATGGCGGGTTTGTGCGAGGCACGGAAACCATAGATACGCCTATCGAAATAATTATAGAGGGGCACAGCAATCCGTGCTTTACGGGTAACAGGTGTCCAGTGGGTCATTCCAAAGGGTGGCGTGACAAAGGGTGTTGTTCTTCCGTAAAGAAAGAGTCCCTTGGTGCCAATGAGCGGGTTGACGAAACCCGAGAGGGGCTGGGAGAAAAGCAAATGAGAAAGAACAATAAAAAGAGAAGTGCAAAATATTCGGATGGGGATTGCTTCGGTCGCAGAGCCGACCGCGCAATGACATTCGCTTGTTCTCATCCTGTAATTTCTTTTCTCTTTGCCACACCTGCTTCAAACTCTTCGTGGTAGCGCACATGGTTGGTACCCATAATGCGGTCCCAGATGTTGAAGTATAAACTGTAATTGCAGTTTACATGTTTATGATGCATGTTGTGGTGAGTGGCGGTGTTGCTCCACAAGGTATAAATGCGTTGAGTAAATCCGCTGCGCATTACTTCAAAGCCGGTGTGCCCGCCCACATTTAAAACCAACTGATACATGCTCCATGTTAGAATAGCCAATGGATGAAGCGGCATGGCAAACACCATGATGGGAAGAATAAGCACCTGCATGACCGCTTCAATAGGATGAAAAGCAAACGTTGCCCAGGGAGTGGGATTAAAACTTTTGTGGTGGATGAGATGTACATACGGGTACACTTTCTTTAAGTGCATAAAGCGGTGGCTCCAGTAGAAATAAGTATCATGAATGATAATAAAAGCAAACACAGAGAAAATAAAATAGGCGGTGGAGCGCTCACTCATATCGGTGTAGATTTTTGTGTAGCCGTTTTGCTGTGCAGCAAAAACCAGTACGCTCACCAAACCGAAGATGAACATGCTCAATAATGAGAAACCTATTTCGCGAACAATATGTTTGTTCTCCGGAAATTTCTGCTGAATCTTAAACCTGAAAACTTTTGATTTAAAAATGACATATAACAGCAGGAAAGGAACCCCCGCAAAAATGAAATAGCGCATTACATCTACTGCAAGCCCGGTAATAAATTCATCCCATAAAGAAAAAGGCGACATAGTTTTTCCGTTGAATGCAAAAGTATGAAAGGGGGCAAACAGTTTCCTTAATAATTATCTACCAAAACCAATTTCAGTTTTTGTTTTTTAGAAGGCGATTGTATGTCTACTATATAGGTAGCCGCAGACAAAAAATAGCTCGAGATATATTCTTTGAATACTTTATCAACGGTGCTAAAGAAATGGGTTGCCACAAGCTGACCCGTAACTGAAAATATTTTCACATGGACATCCTCATCCTCACAAAATTCTTTTGTAATCCAGAAGCCGGTAGTGGTAGGGTTAGGATAAATAAAAAATGAGTTATAGTCCATACAAGGGGGCGGAGGGGGCGGAAGGGGTGGCGGCAGTTCAATATGGATTTTCCGGTACACCGTTTCGCTTCCGCAGCAGGAGGAAATAATAAGACGCATTTCAAACTCTCCGCTATCCGAATAGGAATGCGTAACTTGATGCTCACTGGTGTTCAAAGTAGTTCCATCGCCAAAATCATAACTGTATGAAAAGGGCTGCTGATGTGTTACAAAATGTACCACATTATAATTGGCTGTAAAGGACAGGAAGGTATCCGGCACACAGGGAAACAAACATGGTTGCCTGCCGGCATGAACCTGCATACAACCACGACTATTCAAAAAATGTGAACCAATGCCGTGCGAATACATTCCTCCTTCGCCCATATCAATAATACCGGGAGCCAAATTGACTCCGAAGGCGTAGTATATTTCGAGATAATACAAACCCAGAAAGCCACGACTCAAAAAATTTGCCCAACCGGTCAGGAGCATGGACTGGTCACCGCATAGCCAGCCGGTGCTATCAATAATAAGATAACTGCCTGTGCTCAAAACAATATCAGAGTTGAGACTAATGTGATGAAAAATGGAAATAGTATCACCTACAGTATCAGGTTTCAGGTTGTTGTACCAAACCGAATCTGCTTCCCAGTTACCTGATTTTATGGTGTAAACCTGACGTGCCTGAATGGCTAAGGCGCTTAGCAGAAAGAAAATGATACTGATTTTCTTCACCAAATCAAACCGGATTTTGAGAAAGTTATTTCAACCTTATAAAGGTAAGGGAATTTTATTGGTCAAACTTTTTTCAAGTACCTCATGGAGTACCCGCCACCATCACAAACTTCGGGTCGGACCATTGGCCCACTTCTTCATCGCCTATCACATATATTAATATGTAAGCCCAGCAAGCCGACTTGCCGAAAGGCGGCAGCGGAAATTTATCGAGATAATCGGGCTGTGTATCTAAGGTCAGAAGTTTAAATTCCTCTGCCTGCACCGCTTTCAGCGGATTGTAATTGCGCATGACCATGATCTTTACCGCATCGGCAATCCCCTTCACCCAAACTATATTCGGATGTCCTGCCTGCAGTTCTATTTTAAACTCGGGCGTCAGATTTGCCATATCGGTTATTTTCTCAATGCCTTCCAGCCCCATATTCTTACCATCGCTTTCGGTATAACCTGCTTGGGCCTTGATACGTGCAGTTATGCTCAAAATAAAAGGAAGTACTCCCGGACCCGGGTTAACGGGCGGTGAAAAAGTAATACCCGCAGGTGCCATGCTTTCCGCACCACCTACATTCAAGCCATCGCGCACTTCGTTTTTGTATTCAGTTATTTGCTTCGACACCGATTTTACCCGGTTCGCAGTGTTGATCCAATAGGTAAGAAAGGCCGCGCCCTGCTGCACGCGGGTAACTTCTTCGTTCTTGATGAGATACTTGGAGGCATACGCGGGCAGTTTGGAAGAAAAATTGTGAAGCCAAGGAAGAAGATCGGAGTCGCCTTTGGGCATAAAGAACTGTTTACGGGCCATGGTTTGGGTTGTTTTATGCAAAAAACAATCTTTTCAATCACTTTTCAGCCTTTTTGCGTCATTTTTCCGCGTTCCGCAAAGGTTGCGGAACGCCCGTGAGCCATGTACCAGCGTTCCGTAAGGCTTGCCGAACACCAGTGAACCATGTACCAGCGCCCGTAAGTGATGTACCAGCGTTCCTCAAAGGCTGCGGAACGTCCGTGAACCACGTACCAGCGTTCCGCAAGGGTTACGGAACGCCAGGGAACCACGTACCAGCGTTCCTCAAGGGTTGCGGAACGCCACGGAGCCATGTACCAGCGTTCCGCAAGAGTTGCGGAACGCCCAAAAATGTATTTGTGGAAGTGATGAATGGCTGATGAAGATGGCGGAGTGAATAGGAATGACGCTGTTGAAGGAGAAGGGGAGGAAGGAGGAGGATTATCTGCCAATAATTTTTCTTATGTATTCTTCATCCGTCAATTGTAATTCATCTTTAATTTCATTCGTTAATGTATTTTCTCTGATCTCTAAGAAACACTTGTTTTTATCAACGGATAGAATCTGAGGGTCAATTTTTAGCTTATAAAAGCAGAACTTAATAGGGGACAATTTTGCGCCAAATGACAATAGAATACTTACTTCGAAATTTGCCTGATGCAACTTATCGTAATTAAAGACGATTGTATCGTATACCGAAACAGGTTCTGCGCTATGGAAAACATCTTTTATATTATATCTCCTTATCTCATGTCCTGAATATCCAAAAGTTATTCCTTCTGTAGGAACTTGAGTCGGCCATCCGCTAAAGATACCTTCAGGGCACTTTAAGTTACAGCTTAAAGTGTAATCATTTTGGAATTTAGACTGGTTGAAGAAAAAACATTGAGTCGTTAGATTAAATTTATCATGGATTACACTATGCGCCTCGATTTTTAAATACCCTTCAATATTTGGGAACGATATCTTCTTAAATAGAGCTTCAATGTAATGATGCGGGGCATGAACAGTTTGCCCATCAAGACGCATATAGTAGGCATGGTCAAACTGATGGGGAGAATATTCACTTTTGGGTATTTCAAAAATGTAAATGTATTTGCCGCCCTTTTCAATGGAATGAAATCTTATTCCTTTGGGGGAAGGAGTTATTCTATTTGTAATCTTTGCAACGAATTCATCTTTCTCATATTTCGCCTCTACCAATGCCAGTTGCCCTTTGAAAATCTTTTCATTTTTACCCTCAATTTTTTGGCCTTTAGGCGCACCCCAGATTAGAATCCCTCCTTCAGAGTTTAGAAATGCATCAATGGATCTTAATACACCTCTCTCTTTTGCATCAATTCCACCCTTATCTTTTTCATGTGTTTCAAATGATTTGAATTCGATCTTATCACTCTCTTCTTTTTCAGTTTTAAAATAATTCCCAATATCTGAATATGTCAATTCGGTTATATCGGACTTACCAAAAAAGAGTTTAACGTAACTCATATATTAATCTTTGAAGCAAGTTATTTATTATTTCTATGCTGTGCAGTTGTTGGTCGCTGACCAACAAACCTAAATAACAAACATCTTCTTCCGCATCGTTTCCACTTGGGAACTCTGTGCGCTATTTCACCGAAATAATAATAACCCCAACCGTAATAAAAGCGCCCCCGAGTATGCGGTAAGGTGTTACCTCTTCACCAAAATAAAAGTGCGCTACTAAATACAAACCAACTATAGTTAGCGAAAAGAAAATAGCGCTGGCAACACCCAAAGGAATTTGTTTCAGGCTTTCGGTAAACAACACCGAGTTAATCAAGCCAAACACTAATCCACCGGCAAGGTAGCCCCATTTTTTTACGGGCACACTATCGTTCAGCGCAGAGAAGTTGAAACCCACATTGGTTAATATATTGGCAATGATAGCGGAGAACAGCAGCGCATATTTCATGGATGAATTTTTGGGCAAGGTATTTTAATTATCGAAGACAAACTATCTCGTTTGCCCTCTGCCTTTCACTATCCATTTTTCGGTAGTAAGTTTCTCCAAAGCAAAAGGACCCCGGGCATGAAGTTTTTGGGTAGAGATTCCAATCTCGGCACCCAAACCGAAGCAACCGCCATCGGTAAAGCGCGTGCTGGCGTTGGCATAAACAGCCGCAGCATCCACTTCATTTAAAAAGCGTTCGATGTACGCAGCGTTCTCGCTAATGATAGCTTCGGAATGTTTAGACGAATATTGAGCGATGTGCTGCAGCGCTTCATCTAACCCCTCAACACATTTTACTGAACACTTTTGCGAAAGATATTCCATACCGAAGTTTTCTGGCTTTGCTTTTTGCAGCCACAGATAGTTAGCATCTTTCAAAATGCTGTATGAAAGTTCATCGGCAAAAACTTCAACTTCAAAGGGAGTAAAACCCGAAATGAGTTTCGGTAAAAATTCTTTCGCCACTTTTTTGTCAACGATAATAGTGTCCAACGCGTTGCAAACCGAAGGGCGTTGTGTTTTTGCATTTACCACAATGCGTGCTGCGCTGTCGAGATTAGCGGATGATTCAATATAGGTATGGCAAACTCCTGCACCTGTTTCAATAGTCGGCACTTTAGAGTTAGCGCGAACAAAATCTATCAGTTGCTGTGAACCGCGGGGAATAATAATATCTACATACTTCACTGCTTCCAAAAGTTCCTGCACATGCTTTCTGTCCACAGGCAACAATTGAATTACTTCTTTGCTGATTCCGACTTTCTCCAAAGCTTCGTGAATAATCTTTACCAGAATATCATTGGTGAATTCAGCATCACTGCCACCCCGCAGCACTACGGCATTACCTGCCTTGAAACAAAGAGCAGCTACATCAATAGTAACGTTAGGTCGCGCTTCGTATATCACACCCACCACACCCATCGGCACACTCACCTTTTGAATATGCAAGCCGTTGTCCATCGTTTGGTCTGACAATATTTTACCGGTCGGGTCATTGAGTTTAGCGATATCTTGTAAACTGGTAGCGAGGTCGTTTATTCTTGCTTCGTTCAAAAGCAAACGATCCTTCTTGGGGCTGTCATCGCTCATCTTATCCAGGTCTCTCTTGTTCTCCTGAATTATTTGAGTGGTGTTAGCCAAGAGCAAATCAGCCAAGGTCAACAACAAATTATTTTTCTGTGCGTTGTTTAGCCGAATCACTTCTTTCGAAGCGCTCTTTACTTTTTCCAATAAGTCATTGATGTTTTCCATATTCCATTTATCCATTACTCCACCCATCCATTTCCTCTTTTACAGAATAACTATATCATCAGCATTTGCCAGCATGATATTTTTCAAATCTTTATTTTTCAGTTGCGATGAATCTGTTTTTGCTTTTGCCACCGCAAAAGCAACTCCGTCTTCGCCTGAAATTTCAAACGCTTCGTTCTGCTTAAAATCTTTTATCACTCTCTTTACGCCTACAGCAAGTAAGCTTTTTCTTTTAAGCAGCGCCTTTTTAGCCCCTTCATCCACTTGCACACCTCCAATTATCAGGCTTCCGCTCGCGAGCCATTTCTGTCTCGCTGTTTTTGCTGCTTTCTTCGGATAGCACACCGTTCCGGTTTTGCCATCCATAGCTTTTTGAATACTGTCAGCGGCCTTAGTTTTAAAAATCACCACCCTTATTCCCATTCCTGTTGCCAAATCTGCAAAGGTGAGTTTACTCGTCATTCCACCCAAGCCTGAGGCCGATTTCTCATTGGTAGCTAAACCCAAAACCGCATCATCAAACTTTTCAATTCGCGGAACAGTTTTGCCTTTT
>JAZKEP010000088.1:0-5823 GCA_040387015.1 Bacteroidota bacterium | reverse complement strand
CTTGTATTTACCGGATGATGAGAGGCTTGGGTTTGTAATCAGTATGACAAAAGTGCCTAATGAGAAATTTGAAGAAGGAGAGGGGTTGAAAATAGGGGTTCGGGATGACTGCTTTAAGCCCGTTTCTATGACAAGCGATTTAAAAACATCGAATGCGTTGAATTATGTTTTAGCTGCTCAGTTTGCGCGATCCGAAGGCTGGGATGAACTGATCATGCTTAATTCTTACGGGCATATCTCCGAAGCTATTCACTCTAATATTTTCCTTTATAAGAGCGGAAAATTTATAACTCCCGATTTAGACAGCGGTTGTGTTAATGGTGTCATGCGGAGCTATTTGTTTTCTGCTTTGAAAGATATCGTGGAAGAGCGGGATGTGGAAGTTAAGGAGTTGCAGGATGCAGAAGAAATTATTCTTGTAAATGCGGTAAAGGGCATCCGTTGGGTAAAAGAATTTAATGGCAAGACTTATACAAACAACAAAGCAGTTGAACTTACTTCGCTACTGAACGAAAGTCTTCTCAGTTCAGTCGGTTAAGTTATCCGAACTTACTTTCCAATAATTTGTTTCTTAAACATGATTGATAATCCGATTGTTATTTTTTGGTTCCGCAGAGACTTGCGATTAGAAGATAACGCAGGTTTATATCATGCGCTCCGCTCAGGTTATGCCGTATTACCTGTTTTCATATTTGATGCCGAAATTCTTGATAAGCTCGAAAACAAAAACGATAGGCGGGTTCAGTTCATTTACCAGGAAATTAGTCGTCTTAATACGGAACTTGCGGAATACGGTTCTTCGCTTTTGGTTAAAGTGGGCAAACCGTGGGTGATATGGAAAGAATTAATGTATGACTACTCCATTAATACAGTTTTCACTAATCATGACTATGAACCCTACGCTATTGCGCGAGATGAGAAGATAAAGCAACAGCTAAAGGATAATGAAGTTCGTTTTCATACATACAAAGACCATGTCATCTTTGAAAGAAAAGAAGTTATAAAGGATGACGGTACTCCGTATACTATATTCACGCCCTATAGCAAAAAGTGGAAAACCAAATTGAATCCATTCTATTGCAAGAGTTACCCTGTATTGAAATATGCAAATAACTTTTTTAAGACCCCTTCCTTTCCTATTCCTTCTTTAAAAGAGATTGGCTTTATGTCAACTGATTTTAAGTTTCCTGAAAGGAAGGTGAAGAGCGAAATCATCAAAAACTATTCAGAACAAAGGGATTTCCCTGCTGTTGACGGTACTTCTAAACTTGGCATACACCTTCGTTTCGGAACCTTAAGCGTACGAAAGTTATTAGTTTATGCTTTAGAACGCAATGAAACATATGTAAATGAACTTATCTGGCGAGATTTTTATCAACAAATTCTTTTTCATTTTCCTCATGTTGTACGTGGGGCGTTTCGTAGGGAGTATGATACAATAGAATGGGAGAATGATGAAGATAAATTTGTTGCCTGGTGCGAAGGCAAAACCGGATATCCACTAGTAGATGCAGGTATCCGGGAATTAAACCAAACTGGATATATGCATAACAGGGTGCGTATGGTTGTAGCCAGTTTTCTTACAAAGCACTTATTGATTGACTGGAAATGGGGTGAAGCTTATTTTGCAGAGAAGTTGTTAGACTTTGATTTAGCGGCTAACAACGGAGGCTGGCAATGGGCCGCAGGTTGCGGAACAGATGCAGCTCCCTACTTTCGTGTATTTAATCCGCAGTTACAAATGGAGCGCTTTGATCCCGAAATGAGATATGTGAAACATTGGATTCCGGAGTATGGGGCCGATGCTTATCCTGTTCCTATTGTTGACCATAAATCTGCAAAAGATAAGGTGATGGCTGTCTATGGAAAGGCGTTAAAGAAATGACTACCTTTTATATGGAAAAGGAATTAAAACTGAAACCTTCTTCATATATTCCTTATAGCCAATTTTGCTTTTACTGTTCTTTGCTTCCATCATAGGAATAGATGCAAACAGAAACATGATAAGCATAGCAACAAATCCAATGGCTGTCCACCAAAAGGAGGGGACTATAGACATTTGCATCACCCATAGGCCAAGCCAGAAAGATATTTCCCCGAAATAATTCGGGTGGCGCGAATACTTCCACAATCCAGAAGTAATGAACTCTTCCGGATTTGATATCTTTTTAAAGCTGCGCATCTGCTCATCGGCAATCAGTTCAATAAATATGGCAGAGAGTGTAATAATGAAACCAAGGGCAAGAACGGGTATACTAACAAGTGAATTGACACTATGCGCTGTAACTACATACACTGGTAACATACCCAGAAAAACCATGATGGTAGGAAACAGATGGATACCCGCAAAATTTGTAAGTGGATAGAAATGAGGATTCTTTTCTCGTAGCATTCTGTAGCGCCAATCTTCATGCGAAAGACCAAGCCAGCCTCGCATCCAGTTATAAGTTAAGCGAATTCCCCAAAGTAATATCAGAATGAGCATTAAATAGCCAACTAGATTATCGTTCCCTTTCCCGAGCCAGTAAAAAGCAAGCAGGGCAGGAGCAACGCTCCAGTAAGGGTCATAGAGACTTGAGTTTTTATACACCAGGCTGAAAACAAAAACAAGCACAGTTGCAATGGCATCTGCCCATAGAAGAAGCCACAGTCCGCTCATATTACCTTCAAAAAATTTAATAAAAGCAAAGGCTACAGCTATGGTAATAAGGTAAACTAGCAGACAGATAAACAAAGAGAAAGATCGGGAATACGGAGCGCTCATATTTACTTAAAGGGCAAGATATTCAAATTGTTCGGGTGCTGCCTTTGTGAGTCGTATGTGGAAACTAGAAGTACACGATAGTTTTCAAACTATACCTCGGAAACATTGTTAATTCTAGCTGTCTGATTTCACTTTGCCTTTGCGTCCCACTTCGTTTCCAAATGGATCTAAAATATCAGAATCATAACGTATGTATCGTTGGTAAATGAATATACCAGCACTTAAAAACATCAAACCGATAATAGTATGCATCCTCTTATAATTTGTATAGTATATCGTATACAAGATGAATTTTGTTACAATCATCAATATGATTTTTACTCCGCTTACGCAAAATCGATTATTCGCTAAATTTTTAAGGGTTTGATAAATACAGAATTATCAGCAACCTTCATAAAATGTTAGCTATTCCAAACAGTTGCCTGAGTGGATTTCTTAGTCAAAGAGTTATTGAATGGCTACAGTCCTGTTATACAGCTGCGCACTTTTGAAGAAAGGCCTTAATCGCATCATCAGCTACACTGTACCAAATCAGCTTTCCTTCTCTTTTGGTTGTCACAAAACCTTGGCGCCTCATTATAGCAAGCTGCTGGGAAGCTACCGACTGCTCTATATCGAGTTTTTTATAAATATCGGTAACAATCATTTTGCGCTTTGATTTAACCAATACTAATATCCTTTGGCGCAGTGGATGATTTAATGCCCGGATTCGTGCTTTTGCCCGGGTTAAGATTGCATTCTGTTCTTTTGTTAAGTAGCTCATATCTTAAAGTATTAAGTAATTAATCATTTTGCGAATGTAATTTAATGAAAATCAAACAAATTTCAAAATAACAGCGCATTTTAATTTCGTTTGTCTTGCTAAAGGAAAATTAGTTTTCCAAAGTGCTATTTTGTTTGGGAACTCTTCGCGAAAATTCTCTTTCGAATATTCGTTATTACAACAGATTTTTTCGCTTTGTTCGTTTACATTCGCGGCCGTTTCCTTTATTTCCTAATCTTATTAACATGAGTTTTTTCTCCGCGTTATCTAAGCTTGCAGTTGTTCTATTTTTAACCGCATCGGTTTCTGCTTATGCAAATGGTGGAAATGAATTCCCTAAGATAAACCCGAAGGATGTAACTATCGTCCGCGACAGTTTTGGTATTCCTCATATTTTCGGGAAAACCGATGCGGATGTAGCTTATGGTCTTGCCTGGGCCAATGCCGAGGACGCTTTTCACATCAGCCAGGACCTTGTTTATGCGTCCAAAGGATATATGGGCTGCAAAGCCGGTATTGAAGGAGTTAAGACAGATTTCTTTGTACACGCCATTGGTGCGCGTCAGTTGGTGGAGGAGAAGTTCAATACCGATCTTACTCCCGAATTCAGAAAATACCTCGATGGTTTTGTACAGGGTATCAATGCCTATGCTGCGGCCCATCCTGAGGAAGTTAAAATAAAAAAAGCGTTTCCTATTACTTCGAGGGAAATGGTTACGGCTTATGTAATTATCATGTCGGGCCTTTCATGGGTTCAGAATAATATTGGTGACGCAGTCGGAGGAAAGTATGATAACACCTCCCTTGAATTTCCGAAGCATCTAACACCTTCGGTTGGGTCCAATGCCTTTGCTCTTAATAGCACCAAGACAGTTGATGGCAAAACTATGCTTTGCATTAATCCGCATTTGGGTATGGATGGTCAGTTTTCTTTTTACGAAGCACATCTGCAAAGTGAGGAAGGATTAAATATTGAAGGCTGTATGTTTCAGGGCAGCACCTCACTGGCAATGGGTATAAACGAAAATCTAGGATGGGGAATGACCTGGAATACGTTTGATAAAGTAGATGTGTTTAAGCTGAAAATGAATCCGAAGAATAAGGATGAATATGAGTTTGATGGTAAATGGGTAAAATTGGAAAAAAGACCTGTTTGGCTGAAGGTAAACCTGACTAAGAAAGGGAAGTTTGTTTTACCAATTAAGAAGATGACTTACTGGAGTAAATACGGAGCTACTTTAAAGAGCAATAAGAGTGATAATTATTACTCCGTTCGTTTTCCAGCAAATACTACCATCAGAACAGGCGAGCAGCTTTATCAAATGAGCAAGGCTAGAAACCTGAATGAGTATCGTGAGGCGCTTCGGGTTCATGCTATCACGCTCTTCAATATTGTTTATGCCGACAAGGATGACAACATTTTCTATATCCATCACGGCATGATGCCCGAGCGCGATACTACCTACGACTGGAGCGGTCTGGTGGCTGGTAATACATCAAAAACACTTTGGACAAAACTTGTACCTATTGATAGTATGCCGAATACTCTTAATCCTTCATGCGGATATGTATTTAACACCAACAACACTCCATTTCATGCTTCTGCACAGGAATGTTCCGATAATGGCTATTGCTATGTTCCTCGAAAACTAATGGATCTCCGTCCCGGTGATAACAACCGTGCTGAACGTTTCACCGAAATTATTTCGGCTAAAGAAAAGTTCAGTTTGAAGGATATCCGTGATTTGAAATTTGACATCATCATGTCGCGTAAAGGTACTTTTGCAAGGTCTGTGCAGCCTTTTTTTGAACTGGATGAACACAAGTATCCCGATTTGAATGAGGCCATTCAAATTCTTAAAACATGGAACCGCATTACAGATATAAATGAATATGCACCTACGCTTTTCGGTCTCACTATTAAACCCATATTCGAAAAATACCATTATGATGATGCTCAGTTTGTAAACGGTTTTACAGTGACTGAAGAAGAATGGATACGCTGAAGGCCCTCTTCGGCAGCATTAAAGTAGAGTGGGGAAAAGTGAATCGCCTTATAAGAGGGAGTAAGGATTTGCCGCTTCGCGGATTTCCTGATGTGCTGAGCCCGTGCTATCCGCAGCGTATACCGGGAAAGCGATTTGCTTTTAAATCAAGTCATGGCGATACTTATACCATGTTCGGGGTGTTCGGTAAAAATGGTTTAGAGAAGTTGGAAGCACTTCAACCGTTAGGCAACTCGCTTAATCCGAACAGCAGCCATTATAACGACCAGATGGAGTTATTCACCCGCCAG
>JAZKEP010000087.1:14871-22686 GCA_040387015.1 Bacteroidota bacterium | reverse complement strand
CCCGAAATTTTTCGGGAGCCATTTTTATTTATAAGCTTAAAATATTAAGCCACAATTTCATGCTCATTCCTGTACATCTCCTCCACATGCGGCCTACACTTTTCAAGAATGATTTTGCGCTTCACTTTCATAGTAGGAGTAAGTTCCCCGCCTTCAACCGTCCATTCCTCTGTAAGCAGGATGAATTTTTTGATTTGCTCCCATTTGCCAAAGTCTTTATTCAAACGTTCTACCTCAGCGTTTATCAACTCCTTAATCTTGCTGTTGTCAACTACCTGATGATTTGCGGTGGCTTCAATTCCTTTTTCCTTCGCCCAGTCTTTAAGATTTAGAAAAGAAGGAACAATCAGTGCGCTAACGAATTTTTTAGCATCACCAACAATCATTATCTGTTCAATGTAGGGGCTCTCCTTCATTTTGTTTTCAATTGGTTGCGGGGCTACATATTTCCCCCCCGATGTTTTGAAGAGTTCTTTTTTGCGGTCTGTAATTTTCAGAAACTTATTGTCAACCCACACCCCAATATCTCCGGTGTGAAACCAACCATCACTGTCAATCACTTCAGCGGTTAAATCGGGTCGGTTATAGTAGCCTTTCATAATGTTTGGTCCCTTGGCAAGTATCTCTCCGTCTTCTGCTAGTTTAATGGTAACCCCCGGAATAGGCAGACCGACTGTACCGGTTGCGCGGTCTGTTTCTTCTATACCATTAGCGCAAAGCACAGGCGATGTTTCGGTTAATCCGTAACCCTCCAGTACTGTAACCCCGGCAGCAGTAAACAGTTTTATAAGGCGGCTTTGCATTGGGGCCGCGCCTGTAACAATAAACTGAACGTGACCACCCAGCGCTTCCATCCATTTACTGAAAACCAATTTGCGGGCAATGCCTAATTTAAAAGTATACCATAGGCCGCGCGATTTTCCAATCTCATATTGTAAACCCAAATCAACGCTCCAGAAAAAGAGTTTCTTCTTAAAGCCTTCAAGGGCGTTACCCTTTTCCATAATTTTTTCATACACTTTTTCAAGCAAACGAGGGACGGTGGTAAAGCAATACGGCTTCACCTCTTTCAGATTCTCTCCAATGGTTTCAAGGTTCTCGGCATAGTGAATGTGAACGCCTATAGACAGATAGCAATAGAAAACCATGCGCTCGAAACTATGGCAGAGCGGAAGGAAACTGAGCGACTTTTCGCCATGGGTAAAGGGGGTTATCTCTTTAACGCTGTTAACATTGCTCGCCATGTTTTTATGCGTGAGCATAACGCCTTTCGGATTGCCCGTAGTGCCCGAAGTATAAATAACAGTAGCCAGGTCATCTTCCTTCACTACATCTTTGCGCTTTTGAATTTCTTTTTCATCCACTTGTTTGGGTAGGCTATCTTCAAGGTAGTTGGCTCCTTTTATCTTGTCGAAGGTGTAGATGTCTTTGAAAGATGCTATTCTTCCTTTTAGCGGAGCTACTTTCTGATAAATACTATCATCTCCAACAAACGCGTACTTGATGTGTGCATCGTTGAAAATAAATTCGTAATCTTTTTCGGAGATGGTGGGGTACATGGGCACCGCTTGTGCGCCAATTTGTAAACAGCCCAGGTCAACGAAATTCCACTCGGGGCGGTTGGTAGCTATTAGTGCAACCTTATCATCCTTGCCGATGCCAAGGTTAATAAGCAACTGGCTTACGCGGTTGGCGTATTCTTGAACTTCTTTAAAAGAGTAATGCTTCCAGTCTTTGCCGTTAGCAGTTTGCACTTTGGCTGCAAGAAAAGGTGCGTTAGGTTGTTCCTTTACTTTCTCAGTGAGGAAGTCGAAGAGGCGTGTTGTTTGCATGGTAGTGTGTTTAAGGAAGTGGAAATTAGGCTTATTGACTGAAAATGCAAATTCATTTATTGAAAGAAGATGTTTCCAACTGTCAACACATTCCATCCTCTATAGTTTTTGCTTTCCGGATTTACTTTTCTCTTCACAATTTACTTTAACTCCTTCGTTCAATTTAACATGAACGCTTACCTTTGACACAAATTTTCTGTTTTATGAAGAAAGTATTTATTGGGTTGACTGTTTTTATTCTCCTGTTGGTGGCTGCAGTTTTTACGCTTCCATTTCTATTTAAGGATAAGATAAATGCTAAGGTGAAAGAAGAAATCAATAATCAGCTCAACGCCAAGGTAGATTATGGCGATTTCAGCTTATCGCTCATTCGCAGCTTTCCCAATTTCAGTTTTGCTATTAATGATGTGTCGGTAGTGGGTATAGATTCTTTTCAGGGAGATACGCTTACATTTATTAAGAACTTCAACTTTACGATTGATTTAATGAGTGTTCTTAAAGGAGAGAAGTATAAACTCCTTGCATTGAATTTGAATGAACCTGTAATCAATGCAAAGGTTAACTATACCGGACAAACTAACTGGGATATTGTAAAGCCATCTAAAGAGGAAACCAGTATAGGCGCTGAGAACTCGGCATTTGCAATGGAGATAAAGAAATATAAGATTGAAAACGGCAACATTACGTATGATGATAAGAAAGGGAATTCATACGCTGAAATCATTGACATAGACTTTGAAGGTAGTGGAGATGTAACTGAAAATCTTTATGATTTCATAACTAAAACCAGTATAGCCGAGCTTACTTATAAAAGCGGAGCAGTTGCTTATCTCAGCAAGGCCAAATTGAATGCTGAGTTAAACATCTCTGTTGATAATGCAGCCGGCAAATACACTTTCAAAGAAAATTCTATTGGGTTGAACGATCTTGCTTTAGCATTCGATGGATTTGTTCAGGACAAGAAAGATGAAATCAATCTGGATGTGAAATTTAAATCGGAGAAAACGGAATTCAAAAGTCTTCTGTCATTGATACCTGCGGTATATAAAAAGGATTTTGATAAAGTAAAAACAAGCGGCTCGCTGGCATTTGATGGTCAGGTCAAGGGAACTTACAAAGATGAAAACTATCCTTCTTTCAAACTTAACCTCAAAGTCAACAATGGTATGTTCCAGTATCCTTCTTTGCCTGTAGCAGTAAAAAATGTTGCTATTGCTTCTACTATCTCAAAACCCCAGGGTGATTTAGATTTAACGGTAATAGATATTTCAAAATTTCATTTTGATGCCGGTACCGATCCGGTGGATGCTAATATTAATGTAAAAACTCCTGTAAGCAATCCGAATGTAACTGCAAATGTTGCCGGTAAGCTAAACCTTGCCAACGTTCCTAAGTTTTATCCCATGGAAGGATTGAAAACTATGACAGGCTTGCTCACGGTTAATCTTGATTTTAAAGGGAAGAAGAGCGATATAGACAGCAAGAACTACGCAGCGATTAAAGCGGCAGGCAATGCAAAAGTCACTAACCTGGTTTACGACAGCAAAGAAACTCCTATGCCTGTTCGTGTAATGGATATGCAAGTGAGTTTCAATCCGCAGAATGTTACGCTCAGTAGTTTTTCAGCGGCTATTGGTAAAAGCGACTTCAATGCCACTGGAACACTCGATAATTTTATGGCTTATTCTTTTGGAACAGGAGATTTAGTAGGCGCTATAAATCTGCGCTCCTCTAAGTTTGATGCTAACGAATGGCTGGCCAAGGATGAATCTGCGTCAGCAAACAAAACTTCTGAAACTTCTAAAGCAGAATACTTTAAAGTGCCCCCTCATATTGATTTTACAGCCAACTCGCAGATAGGGAAAATATACTATGAAAAACTTGTGCTTGAAAATGTAAAAGGACAAATTTTGATTAAAGATGAAGCTATTAATCTGAATGATTTGTTTGCTAATATATTTGGAGGAAGCGCTACTATTTCTGCCAGATACAATACAAAGGGCTTGAATCATCCGGATGTTACCTTCAATTATGATATAAAGAATTTTGACATTCAGAAGACTTACCAAGGTGTGGAAATGTCCGAGAAAATGGCACCTGTTATCAAATACATACAGGGTAGTTTCTCTTCCGACCTCAAAGGGTCAGGCCGATTGAACCCCGATATGAGCGTTGATTATAGTTCGTTGATAGGCGATGGTAAAGTGGAAATTGCTTCTGCAAAAATTGTTGGCTTGCCTATTTTGACGAAAATTACAGAGGTTGCAAAAATTCCTGCGCTACAAAATCTTGAAATGAAAAATGCGTGGACTGTTTTGAAGTTTAAGAACGGGCGAGTGGAAGTGGATCCTACTGATTTGAAATTTGGTAATGGTTTTAACATGAATGTGCAGGGTTCGAATGGCTTCGACCAGAGTATTGACTACGATATGCGTATGGATGTTCCTACCGCCCAGTTAGGAGCGGCAACTTCTATGGCTCAGAGTGCACTTTCAAAAATCCCCGGCCTTGGCTCTTCAATGCCCGATGTGGTCGGTTTTGTTTTCAAGGTTACAGGAACTACCTCAAAGCCGCAGGTTAAGCTTTCAAAGGTCTTAGCAGGGGGAAGTTCTGTAAAGGATATGGCGAAAGGCGCTGTTGAAGATTTAAAGAAGAAAGCTGAAGAGGAATTGCGGAAACAAACGGATGAATTGAAGAGAAGGGCAGAGGATGAATTGCAGAAACAAAAACAAGCTGCAGAACAAAAGGCAAGAGAGGCTTTAGAGAAGGCGAAAATGGATGCTGCAGATAAAGCAAAGAAGGAAGCAGAGAAGGGTTTAAAAAATGTTTTCAAATTTCCAAAATAGATCCGGCTTATGAAGGAGCGCGAAGTGAAATTTACCTTGCATATTTTTGGACGGGACGAAAAGCTCTCCAAAGAGGATACTTACCTTTTGACTGCAGCAAAAAAAGCGCTGGAGCATTCCTACTCTCCGTATTCAAATTTTAAGGTGGCTGCGGCCGTGTTGCTTGCAAACGGAGAAGTGGTTACTGGTACTAATCAGGAAAATGCTGCGTTCCCGGTAGGTATTTGCGCAGAAGGAACTGCGCTGAGCGCTTCTTCTTCTTTGTATCCTGATGTGGCAATAAAGAAAATTGCCATTACTGTCAAAAGCGAAACGAATAAAGTAGACCACCCGGTGGCACCTTGTGGTATTTGCCGTCAGCGGATTCTTGAATATGAAACACGTTTTGATTCACCTATTGAAATCATTATGATGGGAGAGGAGGGGGAGGTTTATTCGGTAGCTTCTGTGAAAGATATTCTTCCGCTCCACTTTTCTAAAACTGATTTATAGAGTGTAGTATGCCAAAAGGAAGAAGGTAGGAACTTCACAATCTTATCTACAACACTGAAAATAATATCGGCAAAAGTAATAGTTTTTTGCGGGGAATATTGATGATGATGAGTTGCTAACTCAGGTATCCATTAATCTGAAAGTGGAGGTGGAAATGAAAATATGCAACTGAGGTCGAAAAGCCTTTTTTGAAATTTAGAAAAGCGAATTGCACTGTTGGATGGGTGAGCATAGAAATTAATTCTTAACCTTCACTGCCAACAATAATTCCCACCGCAAAAAGGACCGAAAAGATAAACGTGGAAATTGCCAGTTGCTTCAACTGGGGGTCAAAATCCTTAGGGCGTTCAATTCCATTTACCACATTTAAATGCTTTTTAAAGAGTAGAAGTGTCAGGATGAACAAAAACTGCATGCTCGAAACAAGGGTCATGTACACATAGATGATTGTGGCAATGAAACCCAGAATGATGATAGTGTTATGATACTGTTTAGCACGTTGCAATCCTATTCTTCCAACGAGAGTCATTTTACGCGACAGAATGTCATTTTCTATATCGCGCATGTTGTTCAGGTTTAAAACTGCTGCTGAAAAAAAACCGATACTAACAGCTGGAAGAAACACCCGATAATTGCCCTGGTGTGATAAAAGATAGTAACTCCCGTAGACCCCTACAAGCCCAAAAAATACAAACACTGCAACATCACCCAGTCCGCTGTATCCATAGGCATTTTCTCCTACTGTATATTTTATGGCTGCGGCAATGGCCGCAACACCCAGCACCATAAATATCACTATCTTACTCAGATCTAATCCTTTAGTGCCTTCTATTACAAGATAGCTGCCGCAGGCTAAGCTTAAAACTGTGGTAATTATTATTCCCACTTTCATTTCGCCAAGAGAAATCATACCCCCTTGTACTGCCCGCATAGGCCCTATTCGATTTTCATTGTCAGTGCCTTTTTCACTGTCACCATAGTCGTTGGCAAGGTTCGATAAAATTTGCAGTAGGAGAGTGGTAAGCAAGCAAAGCCCGAATACATGCCACTTAAAGTGTTCCCGGTTCTGAATAAATGCAATAGCACTGCCGGTTATGATAGCGGAAAATGCCAATGGTAAAGTGCGTAAACGAAAGGCGTAAAGCCAGGCCTGTATTTTGGTCACTAAAGGCTTGCTTTTACTTCTTGCTGATAGAAGTGCCCTGTTTCATGAAGATAACCAAGGATAAGTTGAACAACCCGGGTTATTTTATCCTTTGGTAAAACCACGTCAAAGTTATTGCGCAGTTCTTCAACTATGTGCCTCGTCAGGTCTCCTTCATGAATCATTTCACCTGCGCTTTCGTCCCACTTTCCGATAAAGGCATTTAAAATAGAATACGCTTCATCTTCCGATATATGAAACTCAATGTGTTTATATACAAACTTCACGGTATCGTAATAGTCCGGCTTATCTAAAACCGGAGGATTCCAATTATCTAATGTTGTTGCCATAACGATTCGAATATAGTAGTAAATTCTCCAAAGCGCAAGCCAAAATATGAAATCGTTTGAATGTTGACATGTAACGAGTAAACTTATAGCAGCATTCTCTTGAGAAAAATTGAGTCTTTGGTTTTTGGAGTTAAGTTGATAGGCTGCTATTATCCCGCTATTCATAGGAATCGCGCTTGGTCTGAAAATATCTCATTCTGAAGTAGAAGAGAGGTTCTTCAAAACTCTACTCCTAAGGGTAATGATATTTTTACAAGTTCGTCCCGAATCAAAAAAATTCAAATCTATTTTGTTAAGAATATTAGCGTATTTTTAAAATACGAACTCACACAATTCTTTTATGAGAAAAAATTTATCCGTTTTCTTTTTTGCAACGGTCATTACGGCATCTGTAAATGCCCAAATTCCTACCTGGTCAGAAGATATAGCTCCTATTCTGTATGCTAATTGCACTAAATGCCATCACCCCAACGGGGCAGGTCATTCTTCCTTACTAACTTTTTCGGATGCCTATAGCTACGCTTACCAAATGGAGGCTCGAACTGCTGCAGGCAATATGCCGCCATGGCCCCCGGATGAAAACTACAAGCACTTTGCGCGTGAAAGAGTGCTTTCTCAAATAGATATTGATAAAATTTCGGATTGGGTTGCGGCAGGAAGACCTCAGGGCGATATAACCCTTGCCCCCACGCAGCCAAGCTATCCGAACACCTCTGCACTTGGTGCGGTTGATTTGTCGGTGCGTATACCTACCTACACCGTAGGTGCCAATAATGATGTGTATCGAAACTTCCCCATTACTACCAGCATTCCCGCAGGACGATACATTACAGGAATTGAAGTGATACCGGGTAATACCCACATTGTGCATCATGTACTCATCTTTCATGATTCAACTAATGTTCCTGCCCAGTTAGATGCGAATCAAGCGGGTCCGGGCTATACGAATGCCGGAGGTACCGGCTCTCTTGCATCAAAGCTTTTGGGCGGATGGACACCGGGGGCATCGCCTTATTATACTCCCGTAGGTACGGGATTCCGCCTTCCTGCCAATACAAACATTGTGGTGCAGGTGCATTATCCGGCAGGGAGTTCGGGGGAGGTGGACAGCACTCGTATTAACTTTAAGCTTACTACTGTGCCTCAGCGCG
>JAZKEP010000087.1:7943-14861 GCA_040387015.1 Bacteroidota bacterium | reverse complement strand
TACCCTATTTTGAACCATTTGCAGAATATAAATGCGCAAATAAATATCCCTGCCGGGCAAACGCGGACTTATACCGAAACAGAAACATTGCCTGCAACGGATTATACTTTTCTCTCGGCCTTTCCGCACATGCACCTGATTGGAACGACTATTAAAAGTTGGGCTAATAAACCTTCAACAAACGATACTATCCGCTTTGTAAATATTCCAAAGTGGGATTTTCAATGGCAGGATACCTATATATTCCCAAATGCTGTGAAAGTTCCTGCGGGCTCTACGCTTCGTGCTGTGGCTACTTATGATAACACCACGAATAATCCTTATCATCTTAATCAAACAGTGGTGGCGGGCGAGGCGACCACCGAAGAAATGATGATGGTGTTCTTTGGCTTTATGCCTTATGTGAATGGCGATGAAAACTTAATCGTTGATCGAAGGATACTACCGCAGGGTGCCACAACATTCTGCAATGGTCAGTCTGTTGAACTTAAAATGATTGAAGGGTCGGGGTATACCTATCAGTGGTATCGAAATGGAACTGCTATAAACGGAGCCACTTCATTTTCTTATACCGCGGCACAGGACGGAAACTATCATGCACTTATTACGTTGGGAACTAATAATTCTTTGACGGATACAATTGCCGTGAACATAGCCTCTGCTCCTTTAGCTTCGGTTATCCCTAATGGTTCAACCGCCCTTTGTGCCGGCAGTAATGTTACCTTGAATGCAGCCACCGGAAGCGGATATAGTTATCAATGGTTTAATAGCAGCACTCCTATTCTTAATGCTACTTCATCTTCTTATACTGCCAGCGCAACGGGCAGTTATAGGGTGCAGGTGTATAACGGATGTTATGCTAATTCAAGTGCTGTAAGTGTAACTTCGATGCCCGCTCCATCGAATACGGTTACTCAATTGGGAGCTACCAGTTTCTGCCAAGGCGGGAATGTAATTTTAAGCGCACCGGCAGGACTATCTTATCAGTGGAGCAACAATGCAGCCACTCAAAATATCACGGTTACTCAAAATGGTTCTTACACTGTTACCGTTACCAATGGGAATAATTGCACCGCAGTTTCATTACCTACAGCGGTCACCGTCAATTCTCTTCCGCCTGCCAGTGTTACTCCAAGTGGAACCACTACTTTCTGCCAGGGAGGAAATGTGATACTTAGTGCACCGTCAGGATTTACTTACAACTGGAATAACAGTGCTATGTCTCAAACAATTACAGTTGCGCAAAGTGGTGTATTTAACGTGACGGTTACTAATGCTAATAACTGCTCGGCTGTTTCTGCTGCAACAACGGTTACCGTTCATGCACTGCCCAATGCATCCATCACACCAAGCGGGCTCACAAGTTTTTGTGCAGGAGAAAGTGTAATGCTGACTGTTCCAACAAATGTAACGTATCAGTGGAGTAGTAGTGCTGCTACGCAATCAATCAATGTAAATCAAAGCGGAAATTATAGCGTTACTGTTACTAATGCGAATAATTGCAGTAACACAGCTTCAATAAGTGTATCTGTGTATCCTTTGCCCAATGCTATAGTTACTTCAAATCAACCAACTTCCATTTGTCCTGGAGATAGCGTTACTCTTTCAGCGGCAGCAGGAATGAGTTACAACTGGAGCAACAATGCCACCACACAAAGCATTACTGTTTCCACGGCAGGTGTTTTTATAGTTACAGTTACGAATAATAATTCGTGCTCAGCTTCATCCATTCCTGATACGGTAGTAATAAGTAACAGTGCAGTTGCCGGCATTACACCTTCAGGTTCTACAGCTTTTTGCGAAGGCGGTTCTGTTCAGCTCACTGCGTCTTCCGGAACTGTTTACCAATGGAGTAATAATGCGACTACACAAAGCATTACTGTAAATGCAAGCGGAAGCTTTGTTGTTACTGTAACGATGTCCGGAAGCTGCACCGCTGTATCCAGCCCCGTTAACGTGATTGTGAATCAAAATCCATCTGTGCCTGCAGTTACTACCAGCGGCCCCGCTGTTTTCTGCGAAGGTAGCTCTGTAGATTTAATCGCACCTTCAGGATACAATTACCAATGGAGTTCGGGCGAAATTACTTCTTCCATTACCGTTACACAAGCGGATAATTACATTGTAACTGTTACCGATGTAAATAGCTGTTCTGCTTCATCTACTCCAACGGTAGTTACTGTGAATAATCTTCCAACGGTTGCGCTTTCAGGGAATACGGGAACACTTTGCAGTTCTGAATCAGCTATAATACTTTCTGAAGGGGTTCCTGCGGGAGGTACTTTTTCGGGTGTCGGAGTAACCGGAAATCTGTTTGATCCCTTGGGGGCAGGAGTTGGTATTCATACTGTCACTTATTCATATACAGACAATAATGGGTGCATCGGCATCGCAAACGAAACAATAGAAGTAACTGTTTGTTCGGCCATCAGAAATATTGATAATGAAGTATTCTCCATCTATCCAAATCCATCTGAGGGTTATTTTCTGGTGCAATGGAACGGAGCTAATGCACCGAATACTGCAATAAAAATATTTGCCATCTCCGGTAAGCTTATTTACTCGTCAGTAATTGAAAAACTACAAACTGCTATTAATCTGGAAGGGGTGTTTTCAGGTTGTTACTTACTTCAGTTAAAAACACAGAACCAAACCTTCTACCAAAAGCTGATTGTTCAGGAATAACACAAGGGGCTAACTCAAAACAATTATTCTGTTATAGCGCTCTTTAGGGAAGATGGAGCCATTACTTTCTTCAATACACTAATGGTGTAATCAATTTCTTGTTTCGTATTGTATTTACTGAAAGAAAAACGGATAACTTTTCTTTTCGGGTCAGCATTTATAGCTTCCAACACATGTGAACCTTTTTCGGAACCGGAACTACAGGCGCTTCCACCACTAGCGGCCACACCCGCCATATCTAAGTTCATAAGCATCAACTCCGATTTCTCATCAGGTGGAAGCGAAACACTCAATACTTTATAATTGCTTCCTTCATCGCTTATGTCACCTATAAAAAAAATGCCATCTATTTCTTTCGACAAACATGCGATCATGTATTTCTTTAACTCCTGTATCTTCTCTTTGTTTTCCTGCATAAGTTCTGTGGCCACTTCCAATGCCTTACCTAATCCTGCAATTCCTGAAACATTCTCAGTTCCCGCTCTCATGTTGCGTTCCTGTGAACCTCCATCTAAAAAGGGCTTAAAAGGTGCCTCAGTATTTATATAAACAAATCCCACACCTTTAGGACCATAAAATTTATGCGCTGAACCGCTTAGAAAATGGATTTTTGTTTTCTGTACATCAAAAGGAAAATACCCAATGGTTTGTACCGTGTCGGAGTGGAAGTATGCCTCGTATCGGGTGCATAACTCTGCAATTTTTCCAAGGTTAAGCATGGTTCCTATTTCATTGTTCGCGTGCATGAGGCTTACCAAAGTTTTCCCTGAGTTATTGATTAGTAAGCTTTCCAGATCGTTTAAATCAACCCTTCCCTGTTTATCTAATTTTACATAGTCTACTAGTACTCCCTGGTTTGAGTTTGCTATTACCTGTGCAGAGTACAAAACGCAATGATGTTCAATTCGGGAGGAAATAATCCGTTTTACACCCAAATCACGCACGGCACATTTAATTACCATATTGTTAGCTTCAGTACCCGACCCCGTAAAGAATACTTCTGAAGTTGAAGCATTCAGATATCTGGCTACTGTTTTTCGGGCCTTTTCAACAGCAGCTTTTGCTTTCCGTCCATAACCATGAATAGACGAGGGATTGCCAAAATGTTCAGTCAAATACGGGAGCATTTCGTCCAGCACTTGTTTGTCAACAGGTGTAGTAGCGGCATTATCCAAATAGACCTTCATGCAGGCAAATGTAAATGATTTAGCCGTTTTCGGCCTTGCTGTGTTCAATTCGCTTTCTATATTTACAGCAGTAAACAGTTTTGGTGAAGAAAATTTTATTCATGATTTGTATTCCTTCCTTCCTAGTGCTTACTCCGGGTTGCAAAAAATGTTTTCATTGTTATAACGAATGCGTTTTGTGTTCTTTAAGCGATAGCACCCAAATATTTACTCATACTTTGTGTAACGATAGTTTCTCCAATCAACTTCAATATCAGGCCGCCATTTCATCCGACACTTCGATCGGTTATAGTTGTGTTGCGGCCGCTTCTACTTATACATACGACTTCTGTGTCAATAACCCGGGCAAAGAAACCTATTCAGATTATTTCAATAAAGGCAATAAAATAAAATGCGATGAAAAATAAGTTCCTGTTTCTGTTAGCTATTACTTGCGTAATAACTGTTAGTTCATGCAAAAAGAAGATTGAGAGTTGTAAACTGGGGAAAAGCTATTCCTCAGATGGCAACACCACACCAAGGCCCAATACTTTTTATTATTACTCCGATGGAAGATTGCAGAAGATAGAATATGGCAACAAAACAAAAGATACCCTTGCTTATCGTGCCGATACAATTGAGGTGCTTTCATTTGATGCCGGAGGTTTGCTGTCAACAACTTTTACAGGTACTATTAATGGAAGTGGGCATGTAATAGCAGGAACAAAAGCGTTCTATGATCTCTCCGGAAACATACTTTCCACGGAGGATTACGCCATGAGTTATAATGCGGAAGGAAACCTTACACAACAGGTTGTTACGCATCCATTGACGAGCGATATTCTCCAGTTTTATTATACTGCAGGGAATGCCGATTCAGGAGTATTGTTCGTAGCGAGCGTTCCGGAAAAGCGATATGTTTTCTTCCGAGGCAGTGCTGAGAACAAAACGGGTATTGATGATTTAAAAGGTGTTTTTGTTCCTTATTTCGGTAAGTCATCGAAAAACTTGCTTGACAGCACCTATGTTATTTCGGCTACTTCCGATACAACACGTATTCAATACGCCCATACACTTGATGAAAATGATTACGTGAGCAGAACCATTCAGACTTATCTCAACTCAGGAGTAGAAACCAAGTATCTTACTTATCAGTATTTTGATTGTAGTAAATAACCCATTGTCTATTTAAACGAAGGAACTTCACAAGGATAGTCGAAAAGGCATTTTTCTTTTATGATATCTGCCACGGTATCAGGCACCATCTGTTCCCATCCGGCTTCACCTGCTTTAACCATCTGGATTACCTTGGTAGATAAAATTTGTAGTACGTCTTTTTCATATCCCGGCAGGTCCACAAGAAATTTATTTTCCATTAGGTGAGCAAAAAGATATTTTAAATCATCAGGCACCTCCACATTGCCTAAAGTAATGACGGGTTTGTTTGTTTCCTGTTGAAATGGATAAACAAACATCTTTGTATTACGCATAAATATTTCACCAAAACTATGCATGATTTCACCTATGCCATGTTTGTAATATTTTACATTGAAGAGTTCGAGAAGGTTCGGTATACCAAGTATGATACCAATACGTTTGGGTTTACACCGATCTAAATAATTAATAAGTACATCGTGTTTATGACAATTTGAAACCAGCACAGTATGACCTAAACTGCAAAGTATATCTGCCCTGTCTAAAAAGTCTTTATTTTCAAACTCACCATCACCGGTAAGGTTATTTAATGTGATTTCAGATAGCACTACCAGATCCTCTGTATCGCCTCCGACTTCTTTTTTATAGGCTTCTAATCCGCATTTAAGCATGTCTTCGTTTACCTTGGTAACCGGACGGAATCTTCCGCGGAGGCAAAGAACACTTTTCTTATAAAGCACATCTTTAGGCTGGTACACTTCTTTGTCCGCCCCGAAAATGGTTCCATCGGTATAGTTCTTCTTTACCAATTGAAGGGCCAGTAAACGGTTATCTATATTAGCAAAGTCAGGCCCCTTAACGCGAATCATATCAATCTCTAATTGGTCGTTAGAAAGGTTATCCATCAACGATTCAATAAAATCTTCCAACTGGTCATGATACCAATAGCAGGCAAAAAGCAAATTAGTGCCGACTCCGCCTAATACTCTTTGCTGATACAAACTATCCGTTCCTTTTAAGCGAACATGAATGACTACTTCATTCGCCTCGCCACCGGGCTTTAACTGAAAGCGAACGCCCATCCAGCCGTTTGGGTCGTTGTTTTTATAGTAGTTAAGGGTAGTACACGTGTTAGAGTAAACAAAGAATCTCTTCTTTTTATACTTCTCATCTGTTAACCGTTCTTTCAATAAATCATATTCGTGGTTAAGCATTTTGTGCAGGCGTGTTTCGCTCACATATCTTCCACTGCCCTCGCTGCCATAGATGGCATCAGAAAAAGTCATATCATACGCACTCATAGCTTTGGCAACGGTGCCTGAAGCACCACCTACTACAAAGAAATTGCGTACTACTTCCTGGCCGGCACCAATTTCTGCAAAGGTCCCGTAAATGTTTTCATCTAAATTGATGCGCAGCGCTTTCCGCTTTATTGAAAGTATTTCACGTTCCATGATTCGAAATTATAAATCTCGTGTTGTTATAACGTTTAGTAGGAGTTAATAGTTATAAAATATGTGGAAAAAATTATTTTTGCGCCCGCTTGACCCGGTAGCTCAGCTGGATAGAGCAACAGTTTTCTAAACTGTCGGTCACTGGTTCGAATCCAGTCCGGGTCACAAAAAGCGTTTCGAAATTTTCGGAACGCTTTTTTATTTTCACTTTATGGGTGATAATTCTGGTTCGGTTCAAATTGATGAAAGCTGGAAAATGGTTTTAAATGCCGAGTTTGAGAAGCCCTATTTCCCTCTTATTAAGAAGTTTATTATTGCCCAAAAAGCAAAAGGTAAGAAAGTTTATCCACCGGGTCCGCTTGTTTTTAATGCTTTTAACCTGACTCCTTTCGATAGTCTGAAAGTAGTTATTCTCGGTCAGGACCCGTATCATGGTGAAGGACAGGCCCAGGGATTGT
>JAZKEP010000087.1:5005-7933 GCA_040387015.1 Bacteroidota bacterium | reverse complement strand
GAATATTTTTAAAGAAATTAAAACAGATGTAGCTATCGCCCCCCCTAATCATGGCAACTTAGAAAAATGGGCCAGGCAGGGTGTGCTGATGCTGAATGCTTCGCTTACGGTAAATGCCGGTGAGGCCAACTCGCACGCCACATGCGGCTGGCACACTTTTACCGATGCAGTGATAAAAAAAATATCGGATGAAAAGGAAGGTATTGTGTTTTTGCTTTGGGGGAACTTTGCAAAAGCGAAGAAAACCCTGATTGATACTTCTAAGAATTTTGTGTTGGAAGCAGCCCATCCTTCACCGCTTTCGGGCGGGGCTTTTTTCGGTTGCAGGCACTTTTCAAAGACCAACGACATACTGGCTAAACAAGGCAAAAAGCCGATTGACTGGAGCCTGTAACCTGCTACTTGCCCATCCTTTTATTCTTCAGATATTTTAGGCTTTTAACCTTGGTGTGTTTTATTCTAAGCATGCTCTGTAATCTTCTAATTTCAACATCTCTGTGATGCTTTGGGTAAATCGCTTAATTCAAGGATTACCTGGGCGGAGCGAGAGTAGGGCCGGAGTTGTTGTTCGGGAAAGTTTATCTGCAGAAGTAACTGTGAGTTGAGAACTTGTTTAAGGGAAGGCCACTATTGCACCATCAGTTTCTCATTAAACTCAGTTCCCTTAGCCGAAACATTTACGAAATACACCCCCGATGGAAGGTTATCTGCAGTGGTAACCGAAACGGTTTGGTTAGAGGCACCTTCATTCACGGGGAAAGTGTTTCCATACACCAATCTTCCCGCCAAATCATACACATTCATTTGAATATCGCCCGAAGGGTTCGAAACATTTACATAGAATTCGTTTTGTGCAGGGTTCGGGAACAGTTTAAAACCCGCTTTTTCATCCATGGTAACAGCTACCAGATTTGAATAAGTGTACTGACCATCGAAATCGGTTTGACGCAGGCGATAGTAGGAGATACCCTTCAGCGGGTTTTCATCCACTGCGCGGTAGGTATTCGACACAGTGCTGTTTCCTGCACCGGTGATTCGCGCAACTTCGGTAAAGTTGCTTCCGTCTTTACTTCTTTCTACCGTAAAATAATCGTTACTTATTTCCAAACTGGTAATCCAGTTTGTTTCCACCACGTTTGCTTTTGGCGCAGCATCGAAAGAAACCAGTTTTATAGGTAGCGCACTACCTCCGGTTGCGCCAAAACTAAAGGGGCTAAAGCTGGTTACATAACCACTGATACTAATGCTACCACTAGACTGTTCGGTGCAGTATCCGCTTGAAAGTGTGGCGGGCTCCTCTTGCCACATACCACCGGTGTAATGGGCTATAGTCAGATATTCGCAATTGTGAATTGAGCTGGCCGATGCATCTTCCCAATAAAATTTGAGTTTAACGGGGTCAGAGCTTACTGTTCTGTTTACATCCCAATATTCAATTTGACTTACTTCTTTAAGTTCCCCACTTTTAGAAGAAGTATCAGCATACGGAGAAGCAAAATACTCTACTGTTATTTCGGTGGTAGGGGTGGTTAATCCCGAGGTTCCTACTCTCATCCAGCGGCCTGCTTTGCCAACAGGAAAGGTAAAATCGGTATTTCCAGTTTTAATCATAGGGCCATTAATATAACTGTTAACCGAACCTTTGCCTGCAGTAGCGGTTGCTGTAAGTTTAAGAACGTTAGAAGCGGAAGTAGTAATAATGCCATTGGTTAGCGTAAGTGCTCCCGAAACAAAAGTTGCCGCTGCAGGACTAACATTTAAGGTAACCCCGCCCACATTATTCATTGTTAGATTTTTAAAGGTAGTGGAAACACTACCTGCAATGAAGCCGGGCGATGTGCCCGAAAAAGCAACAGTCCCCGTGGAGGTAAAGGTGCCTCCGTTGTTAGTCCATCCGTAAGCGTTGTTAATGGTGATGGTGTTTCCGCCATCATTTAAAGTTCCCGATGAGAGGGTAACCCCGTAAGCAGTAAGATTATTCCCAAGAGTAGAAGAAGCACTGCTGGAGTAAATAAAGTTTCCGGTTATGGTAACTGCTGCTGAATTGCTGATAGCAGCAGCCCCCTGCACAGTGAGGTTATTGTTTACCGATATTCCGCTTCCCAAAGTTTTTGTTCCGGTACTGTCAAGAGTTAAGTTGTAATAGGTGGTCGCTTTTACAGTTTGATTTCCCCCGGCCTTATAGATTACAGTATTGCCTGTGGCAGTTGCAGTTAGAGTAACGTTGGCAGATACCCCGCCTCTTAATTCAAGAGTGGCGTTAGCTCCGTTTACAAATGTAGAAGCCGAGGAAGAAGTAAGGTCGCCATAAACAATGGTGCTTCCGTGATTAGTAACCGTAGCTCCCGGATCAACCGTAAAGTTTGTGGCAGAGGAAGGTGACCCTACATAAATATTTGAACCGCTGGCTAAAGCAAGTGCGGTGGTAACGGTTGTAACCCCTTTTTCAAAACGAACCGAACAGCCCGATGTAGTAGTTAATACAGGTGAAGTAGCACCGCCAAACGTTAAAGAGGGTGTTGAAGTGCCATTAAAATTTATAGTTCCTGTACTTGTAACTGCAATAGTGCCACTGGCGCTGCCCATTGTAATTGAACTGCCAAAGTTGATAGTTCCGGTAGTAACTGTAATTACTTCGCTTTCCACAACTGTGTTGGCCATCCAGGTAATTGTTCCTGTAAGACTAAATGTTCCGCTGGTAACAGCAACCTTACCTATTCTTGTAGCGGATGCTACAGTTCCTGTGAAAACAAGATTTCCGCTTACGTTACAGGTTCCTGCATTAACGTTTAAAGCACTGGTTACGTTTCCTGAAGGTTGATTAATAGTTGCATCATTATTCACTGTCACTATTATTCCTGAAGCTATAGCTAGTGTTCTAGCATTCGAACTTCCATCTATTACAAGATAGCTGCAGGTTGTGTTGGT
>JAZKEP010000087.1:0-4975 GCA_040387015.1 Bacteroidota bacterium | reverse complement strand
ATTTACCAATACGAATAGTAGAGAAAGTTGTAGAAGATGAACCTCCGATTGTTCCGTTACCATCAAAAATAACTGTATAGCTTCCGCTTAAAGTACCCGAGTTGTTGATCCAGTTTCCATCCACTATAATATCACCCGCTAGAGTTACCGTTTTACCCGAATTAATTTGAAGATGGCCAAAGTGAATATTTGCCGAAGGTGTAATGGTTCCGCTTTCGGTAAATATGGTTGTACAATTATCATGTAGTGAAAGTGAATTAGTGCTATTCGTAAAGCCGTTGTAAAAATTTAAAGTAGAGCCACTGGCAGTAGTAAAAGCCGGAGACGTTGCTCCACCGAAACTAAATGACGGTGCCGATGCACCATTAAAGTTAATGGTTCCTGTACTTGTTACAGTTAAGGTTCCGCTTTGGCTACCCATGGTAAGTGAACTACCGAAAGTAACAGTTCCGGTACTCACTGTAATTACTTCCGTTTCTACTACCGTATTAGGAGTCATCCAGGTAACGGTGCCGGTTAAAGCAAAAGTTCCGGAAGTAACATCAATTTTTGCCACACGTGTAGTAGTGCTGTTAGAACCTGAGAAAATAAGGTTGCCGCTTATGTTGCAGGTTCCGGCACCTACTGAAAGCAATGAAGTAATTGAGTTAGCCGTTGGCTGATTAAGCGTGCAATTATTATTTACCGTAAAGGTAATTCCTGAAGCTATAGACAATGTTCGGGCCACGGTACTTCCATTAATGGAAAGATAATTACACGAGTTGGCATGATTCACTGTATAGCTTACAGCCGTTGAGCCACTTGCTCTTCCTATCTGAAGAGTACCGAAAGTGGTAGAAGCCGTTCCGCCTATACTATTTGAAGAACCATTCAGTGTAACGGTATATGCGCTGCCGGAAAATGTTCCACCGTTGTTGGTCCAATCACCACCTACTTCAAAATTTTTATTGGTTGTAAAAGCAGAGCTGCTTCCCAATATAACTGAACCGCTAAAAACGGCACTTCCCGTGCCCGAGTTGATAGTAAAAGACGAACTGCTGCCCAGGGTTGTTGCACCCGCAACAGTTATTCCACCTGCACCTGCGTTTAAAGTTGCCGAAGCAGAAGTGTTAGTTTGTATGTTATTAAAGGTAATGGCTGTTGTTGGAGTAATACTGCTGCCATTCCAAAAAACAGCTGTTCCTTTACTTGCCCAGTTAGCGGCTGTAGTATTTACCGTGTAAGAACTTTTGAAGTTTACAGTGCATCCTGCGTAAGGTGTAAGCTTATTTTGCTGGTCAGTAAATGCAGCATTAAAATTTATTGTTCCTGCCCCGTTAAAAGTTATATCCTGTTTATTGCTGGTGATAGTTATTGCAGGAGTAAAATTGATGGTGCCTGTTCCTACATCAATGCTATTGGTGCCCGTAGTACCCCATGTGCTGAAAGTTCCTGCTATGTTAAGGGTGCCGGGCCCTGCGTCCAACAGAAAGATTTTGTTCCTGGCACCCGAATTAATTTTCAAATCTCCGTTAATGGTTAGACTATTACCTGCTGCTATTATTTGAAGGGTAGCGTTTGAATTAGTGCCGTTACCAAGATTTAGATTGTTGCAGGTAAATATATTGTCTACAGTAACCACATCACCGCTTCGAATTATTACATCATCTCCGCTTGCAGGAACTCCTGAAGGGCTCCAGCTTGCAGCTGTTCCCCAATTAACGGTGCCGGTTGAAGTTTTTGTAGCAGCATTAGAATTGAATGCAGAAAGCAGGAGAAATATAATAAGTGCAGGCAGAAGAAGCCCCGTTTCCACGGAGCTATTGCGAATTGAATTTTGCAGGTTTGAAAACATCTTCATGGGTGAAATATCCAGGCAATTTTTAGGATCGAACAGATCAGTCAATTACCGCGAACATGTTCTTATACCCGTCTAAGGAGGTGATGTTTCAACATGGAAATCAAAAAATACAAGGAATAATTTGTTTCGGGTATAAATTTTACCCAAGGAAAGGTGAAAAATCTTAATCAAAAACAAGTTTTACTGTGTGGTAGCTATGGTTTATCCCGTTACAAGAGAGAATGGGGAAATTATATCTGCTACCAGTTATTCCTTGTAAAAAAATTGAATTTCTAACCTCAATACAAAAAATAATAGAGGTCGTACGGCTTTACTTGGAGGGCATCAGAGCAAAATCAGATAGGCGGGTTTGAGTTATAGAAACAGCAAAAGGTCACACTCCGGTGGCATACATTAGCTCAAACTAGCAAGGAATACCTAACTAAAAGTGTGTTTCACTTGAAAGGAATCCAACTCTAATACTCGAACTCCTTAAAACTCTTTTTGATAATCGACAGGCAAGCATCCAACTGCTCTTTTGTAATGCAAAGAGGGGGTGCTAAGCGAATGATGGAGTGATGCGTGGGTTTAGCCAGCAGGCCGTTCTCCATAAACTTCAGGCAAAGGTTCCAGCCGCAGTTTTCATCCTTTGTTTTAAGTTCAATGGCATTAAGTAATCCTTTGCCGCGTATTTGCTTAATGAGTGGATGCTTAATCTTTTCCAGTTCATTACGGAAATATTTACCCAGGTAAAAGGCATTGTACACCAGGTTCTCATCTTTTATAATTTGTAAAGCAGCCATGGCTACTTTACAGCCAAGTGGATTTCCTCCAAATGTAGAACCATGTTCTCCCGGTTTAATATTCATCATAATCGGGTCATCGCAAAGCACCGCAGAAACAGGAAGCACTCCTGCACTTAACGCTTTGCCAAGAATTAAAATATCAGGGCGAACTTCTTCCCAATCGCAGGCAAGCATCTTACCCGTTCTTCCCAAACCTGTTTGCACCTCATCTGCAATAAAAAGAACACCCGCCTTTTCACACAGAAATTTTGCCTTCGCTAAATAATTTTCAGCAGGCACCACAACGCCTGCTTCGCCCTGTATCGGCTCTACCATAAAGCCACACACATCTTTATCTTCTAAAGCGGTGCTTAATGCCTTTAAATCATCGTAAGGAATCTGAATGAAATTCGGAACAAAAGGTCCAAAGCCTTTAAAACTGCTTGGATCGGTAGACGCAGATATGGCCAGCAGGGTTCTGCCATGAAAATTTCCTTCAGGTACAATTATCTTAGCTTTGTTCTCCTTTATTTTTTTTACCGTATAACCCCATCTGCGCGCCAGCTTAATAGCCGTTTCTACCGCCTCAACACCCGAATTCATGGGCAATACTTTGTCGTAGCCGAAGTATTCGGTTATGTATTTTTCATATTCACCAAGCACCGAGTTATGAAAGGCGCGCGATGTAAGCGTTAGTTTCTCTGCCTGTTTTTTAAGCACATCTATTATTAATTGATGGCAATGCCCTTGATTTACGGCTGAGTAGGCCGAAAGAAAATCGTAGTAGCGTTTGTTTTCTACATCCCACATGTAAACTCCGCGGGCGCGGTCAATTACTACCGGAAGCGGGTGGTAGTTGTGTGCTCCATAACGTTCTTCCAGTTCTATCAGGTACTCGGCTTTCGATACTTGTGTTTCAGCTAGCATAAATTTACTTGTGGGTTTAAAATTAGAAAATGGATTGAAATATGACTGAAAGATGATAGCTGCACAGCAATGGTTGCGCCCTGAAAATATATTGAAAATAAAGTTTACGAAACATACTAAGCTTGTTAACGAACCGTTATGGACCGCTAATTAGTGGAAGATGTCTGCATTTTAATTTCCAATATTCCCTAATTCCTCTCCTGCATTTCTGCATTTATCTTTAATTCGCAAATCAAAATAACAACAGTAAATGGTTTTGCCCATAGTAGCATACGGAGATCCGGTATTAAGAAAGATTGGAGTTGCAGTGGCTAAAGACTATCCGCAGCTTGAAAAACTTATTGATGATATGTTTGAAACGATGGAGAAAAGCCGCGGGGTAGGGCTTGCCGCCCCGCAGATAAATAAAGCTATCCGCCTGTTTGTGGTGGATTCAAACAAAATGTATGATGAAGATGAAAAGCCTGAGGGAATCAGAGAGGTCTTTATTAATGCAAAAATGATTGAAGAGTTGGGTAAAGAGTGGATCTATGAAGAAGGCTGCCTGAGTATTCCTTCTATCCGCGAAGATGTCAGCCGCAAGGAAAAAATAAAAATTGAATACTACGACCGGGCTTTCAAAAAGCAGGTAAAGGAATTTACCGGCTTAACAGCGCGTGTTATTCAGCATGAGTATGACCACATTGAAGGGAAGCTTTTCATTGATCATATCAAACCGCTAAAACGAACCCTGCTAAGAGGCAAGCTCGATAAAATTTCGAAAGGAATTGTAGACGTAGAGTACAAAATGAGGTTCCCTAAAGCATAAATTAAGCCACCTGCAAAAATTGTTAGCGTGGTCATCTTCAATCAAAATAATAAGTATTTTTCAAACCTAAAACCAAATAAAATGAAAGTAAAGAACCTTGTTTTATTATCTCTTATTTTAATCTCATTCGGTGCCGATGCACAGGTTACTTTAAACGATGTTACCCTTCCGGCAAAAATTAAGCAGGAGAGTACGGAGTTGGTGCTCAATGGCGGAGGTATCCGTAAGAAATTGTTTTTCAAACTTTATACTGCCGGCTTGTATGTTTCTGCAAAAAGTAAAAGCGGAACTGAAATTGCCGCAGCCGATAAGCCAACAGCTATCCGCCTGGTTATTACATCGGGTGTGCTTAACAGCAGCAATATGAGCGAGGCTATTCAGGAGGGATTTGGAAAATCGCTGAAAGGCAACACTGCGCCTATGCAGGCTAAGATTGATGCGTTTATTGACATTTTTAAGAAGGACGAAATTAAGGAAGGTGATGTTTTTGAAGTATGGTACACAACTGCCGAAGGCGTAAGAGGTTTTAAAAACGGTAAACTGAAAGGAACTATAGCAGGGCTTGATTTCAAGAAAGCATTATTTGGAATATGGCTGAGTGATGAGCCTGTTGATGCCGATTTAAAAGCAGGATTA
>JAZKEP010000086.1:30759-34086 GCA_040387015.1 Bacteroidota bacterium | reverse complement strand
GCAGCTCGCCTTTAGAAGTGCCATCCCAGCCTTCAAACTGGTTGTCGGTTTCAAACACCTTTTCACCCCAGCGGTTAAATATTTTAAGGTCCACAGATTTAATGCCTTCGCCATACACCAGCCATTCATCATTGTTACCATCGCCATTAGGCGAAAAAGAGTTGGGAACAAAAACTTCCAGCGTGTCCTGCACCGATACTGTTAAGGTAGCCGTAGAAACACAAGTGCCGTTGTAATTAACCGTAAGCACATACTCATTCCTGCGGTTATAAGCAGTGACTAATGGGTTGCTGCAATCCACGCAGCTTAAACCTGTTGCCGGGCTCCATATATAAGAACTAACCACCGAAGCGGGATAAGGCGCAAAAGAAGAATAAAGCTGAACCGATTCTCCTAACTGAACAGTGCTATCCAGCGGGTAAACAGTTACTTTTCCTTCCACCGGCTCGGGCACATACACCATAAAGTTCGAAACACAGCCCCAGTTATTCACGGCATTCACCACATGGCTGCCCGCAGTAAGGTTGTATAAACTGCCCGATTGCGAAAGCGGGCCTCCGTCAGCACCAAATTGATAAGGTGTGTTTTGAGGAATAAGCCCTATAACATACACTGCACCATCACTATGCTGTGAGCCGAAGCACGAAGTAGAATCAACGGTGTAATCAAAAGTGTCGGCAACGGGCGAAGGAACAAAAGTAGTATCTACTAAAGTGCAGCCGTTATTGTCGGCAAGTAGCACCGCGTAATAACCCGAAGCAAGCCCTACTATAACTCCATCGGTGGCATAAACAACATTCACTCCATCCTGTGTTGCCGAATAATTATAAGGTCCGGTTCCTCCGCTGGCATTAACAGCAATAGTTCCGTTCTTGTCACCGGGGCATTTAACCTGTGTTGGCACAACCGAAAAGATAAGTTCATCGGGTTCGCCCACGTTCGCACTTCCTGAAACAGAGCAGCCGTTATTATCCGTAACTGTTAAGGTATATGTGCCTGTACTTATCTGAAACGCATTCTGGTCGGTGCTGGCGTTCGACCACACAAAAGTAAAGGGAGCAGTTCCTCCCGAAGGCACAGCATCAATATATCCGTTGGATGCGCCAAAGCAGGTAGCATCATAAGGAGTAAGCGCCACGCTGAACTGTCCGGGTTCTGTAATTGTCACGGTGGTAGATACCGAACAGCTATTGCCGTCTGCAACCACCACGGTATAGTTACCTGCCGTTAAGCCGCTTTGTGGATTACTGCCTGCCGCGCCATTCCAGGTATAAGAATAGCTGCCCGCGCCACCCGAAGGGAAAACCTGGGCACTTCCATCATTATAGCCATAGCAACTGGCATTGGTTACGCTAGGTGTGCCGAAAGTGATTGCAGAGGGTTGGGTAATGATATGGCTTGAAGTAATAGAACACCCATTCGCGTCCCTCACCGTTACGGAATAATTTCCTGCACTAAGCGAAGAAACAGTAGCGCTGTTGACCAAAGCAGGACTCCACGAATAAGTGTAGCTGCCTGTTCCACCTGTAACAGTCACCGTAATAGAGCCTGTTGCTAATCCATTGCAAAGTACGTTGGTAGTAGCAGGAGTTCCAAAATTAAGGGCAGCAGCAGGTTCGCTTATCTGATAGGAAGCAGATGCTGAACAGGAATTAGCATCGCTCAGGGTAACCACGTAAGTGCCCGCTACAAGCGATGAAATAGTTTGGGTAGTACCCGTAGGGTTCCACGTGAAGGTATAAGGCCCCACTCCGCCATTATTCGTATTGGCAGTAATAGAACCGGTGTTATCACCAAAGCATAAAACCTTAGTGATAGCAGGGGCAGTAAGAGCAAGAACTGGCGGCTCTGTAACTGTAAAAAAAGCGGATTGAGTGCAACTTGTATTATCGGTCACAAGCACTGAGTAGTTACCTGCAGGAATATTGACGAGGTCCTGCGTGATTGGTCCGGTGCTCCAGGCATAGCTAAGCGGTTGCGAGCCATAGGTGAGGGTAAGATTAATAATGCCATTGCTGTTGCCATTACATCTTACATTCGTAATGCTGTCATCAATCAGAATTTGCTGAGGCTGTAACACGTTAACAAAAGCAGAAGCAGTGCACGAACTGTCATCGGTAACTACTACAGTATAGGTCTGTGCAGAAAGCCCGGTGGCTGTTTGAGTCGTTTGGCCCGAAGGAGTCCACACATATCTATAAGGAGTCACTCCACCCGAAGGGGTGACAGTTGCCGTGCCGTTGCTTCCTCCAAAGCAGGTAGGTCTGGTATAAGTAGGTGCACCTACGGTCAACCCGCCTGACGGTTGAGCAACGGTATAAGTAGCGGAAGCAGTACAATTGTTTGCATCGCGGATGGTAACGGTGTAAGCACCCGCAATAAGATTCCCCGCTGTGGTGGCATTCAATCCCGCATTATGGCTCCACGAATAGGTATAATTACCTGTGCCTCCGCTGGCGGTGGTGGTAATTCTTCCGGTGTTGCCACCAAAACATCTCACATCCTGAATAGTGGCGCTGCCAAATACGATTTGTGTGGGTTGAGAGACTATAATACTTCCGGTGGCGGTACAAAGATTCGAATCTCTAACTGTTACCGTGTAGTTTCCTGCCAATAATGAGCTAACTGTTGGAGTGGAAGAAAGACCATTGCTCCATTGGTAGGTATTCGCCCCGGTTCCTCCCGAAGGATTGACAGTAATGGAGCCGTCATTTCCGCCAAAACAGTTAACGGTATCAATCACATACGTAAAGGTTAAAGGTGGTGGTTGAGTGATTTGCGCGGTAGCCGAGCCTGAACATCCGGTTGCGTCTGTAACTGTAACTGAATAAGAACCGGGCTGTAAATTTACAGCCGTATCAGCGTTTCCAGTATTTGCATTCACGCTCCAGACATAGGTAAACGGGGCATTGCCATCTGAAAAAGCCTGAATCTTTCCATCGTTGGCATTGCTACAGGTTATTTCCGTTCGTACGGAACTTGCATTAAGCCCACGGGTAGTAACCGTAATCGTATCTCGTTTAATGCACCCCCCACCGCTCATAGCCACCACATAAGTTGTGGTTACTGTAGGATTCACATTTACACTTTGTCCGATACCTACGCTTGTACCACTTAAGGTAGTCCAGGTATATACAGGCGGTCCGGGAATGATGGTAGGAATAAGAGTCGCATTCAACCTGATTAAACTACCCGGACAGGTATCTATATCTGCGCCTGCATTCACTCTCGAATTGTCAACCTGCACAATTACTGTATCCCTACCAGTGCAGCCGGTAAAAGGATCGGTCACATTAATAATGTAAGAGGTAGTAGCAAGAGGATTAG
>JAZKEP010000086.1:9836-30749 GCA_040387015.1 Bacteroidota bacterium | reverse complement strand
CACCGGATGTACGGCACCCGGCGCTTCACGCGGATCGGTCACTGCATTAAATCCGGTGTTGGGAGTCCATAAAATGTTGTATTCGTTGATGTCGGTATAGCAATAGTTGAAGCGGATGTTAGGCCGAAGGGTGGAAACTGTAGGTGCATTTGTGGTTCCGCATAAATCAGTATTCCCAACCAAATAAAGATAACTGTTGAAGGCTGTGGTAGTACATTCCGCCTTGTTATTCTGGTTACCGAAAGTGACGGGGTTATTCCAGCATACATCTACAATCAGATTTGAAACACCATCCCAGGCAAAAGGAGTTTGAAGCGTTACAGTGCTAGTCCATCCGGGCCCTGGACCAGGCTGAAAACCGGGAGATGCCGAGAAGAAAACAGTGGTTAGATTATTTTCCCATGTAGAAAGGCTGGTAGCATTGGTGCAGGTAAGCTTAACAGTAAAGTTTTCGAGCCATGCATTACTGTTAAAAATGGCAAGATTGAACGTAATGCGTCTGATAACACAGGCACCCCCTAATGCAGCGTTTAGCTCTGATGCCTGATAAAGCATCTGATTTCTGGCGCTTCGATTAAAGTTACCTAATATGGTGGGGGGCTGGGTAATGTTTCCCGGCTGGGTAATATTTCCTGTACTTAAGGGCAGCGATATATTATTGCCTGAACAGGAAGGACTGGTTCCGCAACTCACTGGAGTAACAGTGGCATTCAACTGCACCAAATCGCCCTGGCATATAACCAAAGGGGTGCCTGAAGCCACCACGGGAATAACGCACTGGGAAAATGGCGTTTGGGTTGATAATAAAATAAATATAACCGCGCTGTAAATTCTTCTCATTAAAGCAATATTTCAGTTCTCCTTTTAGCCACGCAGCAATAATTCATGCCTCCTAATTCATGCTTAATAACGGGAGAGCAAATGTATATTAAATAGTTGCACCTCGATAAATTAAATCCTCTATACTATTGACAATATCTATTCCAAATCTGTTGCATGTAAGAGGCATTTTACATTTCCGATAATTCATTTAGGTTTGCCACGCTTAAATAAAAAAACAGTATTATTATGGGAGAAAAAATAACAATCAGCAGAGGTAAATTAAAAGTTCCGAATCAACCGATAGTTCCGTTCATTGAAGGAGATGGTACAGGTCCTGATATCTGGAAAGCATCGGTAAAAGTTTTGGATGCAGCGGTTGAAAAAGCATATAAAGGGAAGAAAAAAATAGAGTGGAAGGAAGTTTTGGCAGGTGAGAAGAGTTTCAAAGCAACTGGGAGCTGGCTTCCGGATGAGACGCTCGCAGCATTTAATGAATATTTAGTGGGAATTAAGGGACCGCTTACTACTCCTGTGGGCGGAGGAATTCGTTCGCTTAATGTGGCTTTGCGTCAGATTTTGGACTTATATGTCTGTCTTCGTCCTGTTCGCTATTATGCCGGAACACCCTCGCCCGTAAAACATCCCGAGAAAGTATCAATGGTAATCTTCCGCGAAAACACCGAAGATATTTATGCAGGAATAGAATATGCCGGAGGAACTGCAGAAGCATTGGAAATTCTGAAATTCATAAAGAAAAAATTTGAGAAGGACTATAACAAGATTCGTTTCAGCGATAAGAAGAAAGCTAAAGTTTATTTGAAGGCTGCTAAGCTGGTAGACACAGACCCTGAGACTTGCGTAGGAATTGGCATAAAGCCGGTTTCCAAAATAGGATCTCAACGTCTTATTCGCTCAGCTATATCTTATGCTGTTAAGAATAAAAGTAAATCGGTTACGCTGGTGCATAAGGGTAACATTATGAAATTCACGGAAGGAGCTTTCCGTGACTGGGGTTATCAATTAGCTGAAACGGAGTTTGCTGACCAAACTTATACCTGGAACACTTGGGAAAAAACCAAGAAAGAGAAAGGCGAAACTGCAGCTAATGCCGAGATGAAAACAGCTCAGGAGTCGGGGAAAGTTATTATTAAAGATTCTATTGCTGATATTACACTTCAGCAGGTTCTTACACGCCCGGAGGATTTTGATGTGATTGCAACCCTTAACCTGAATGGAGATTATTTGAGCGATGCCCTGGCTGCCCAAGTAGGAGGAATAGGAATTGCTCCCGGAGCTAATATCAATTACGTTACAGGACATGCCATTTTTGAAGCTACTCACGGTACAGCTCCCAAATATGCTGATCTTGACAAGGTAAATCCTGGTTCAGTTATTCTTTCCGGTGCTATGATGTTTGAATATTTTGATTGGACAGAAGCGGCTCAACTTATTCATAAAGGTTTGGAAGGTGCAATAGCTAACAAGAGAGTTACTTACGATTTTGCCCGACAGATGGAGGGTGCTACGGAAATAAAGTGCAGCGAGTTTGCCGATGAAATAATTAAGAATTTCTAAAACTATACGTTATAACAAAAAAGGCTCCGAATATTTCGGAGCCTTTTTGTTATGCAGCTTTTCTTTTGTCCTGCTGTTCAGATTGTTTTAGCGGACCTATATTGAAGGCTGTGTATATGTCTTCATAGCTCATACCTTCTTCCTCCAACAACTTTGGAAGCATTTGACTAAAACTGTCTAAGAGATGTCTGATGTCCTTTAGGTGGTGGTTTGTTAAGGTAATTCTCATTCCTGCATTGTTTACAGAGACTGCAGGAAACTGAGCCAAATTGCATAATACACCCTGTTCAGCAAAATACTTTGAGAGCTTAAATCCGACTTCCGGCTTTCCGACACCCATGTAAAAAATTGGGGTAAGCGCAGTACTTACTAAAGGCAGATTCAGGCTTTTTGAGTACTCAACAAAGAACAACATCTTCTCAAATAGGCTATTCTGCAGTTGACCTATTTCTTCCGTTAAATGAATTTTTGCGGTCTCTATTATTCCTCCTAAAATTGCAGGTTGTAGAGGACCCGAGAAGATAAATGAACTTCCACAGTTTTTAATCAGCATCTTCTGTTCCTCATCATTAAATACCAAGGCTCCTCCACAGTTGGCGAATCCCTTTGCTAAAGAAGTAGTAAGCATCAGATGCGGGTGGTAAGGCATATTTTCCAATGTCAACCCTCTTCCGTGTTTTCCCGTCCAACTCATTCCGTGAGCATCATCTATATAGCAGTGAAACTGCTCATATTGGTTTAAGAAACGATTTAACTCATTAAATGGAGGTATATCACCATACATGGAATAAACACCGTCTGTAAAGTACCAAACCTTATCATAGTTTTGGCGCAAGATCTGGATACGCGTTTCCAGTTTATCCATCCGGTTGTGAGGTAAGGTCTCTACATAAACTCCGTCTGCTTTTACCATTTGAATAGCATTCCTTATGCTATTATGTGCCTGCTGGTCAACCAAAATAGCATCGCGGTCAGAAATTATTACAGGAATGGTAGAGATATGACCTAAACTGGTGGTAGGTGCTAATAGAACAGGCTTTTCAAAAATTTTTCCTAGGAGGTATTCTGCTTCTTCATACATACCCATTTGCAGGAATGTTCTGGAACACGAAAACTGTGAACCATATTTTTTTACGGCTTCAATGGATGCGGCCTTTATGCGCTCATCGGTTTCTAATCCCATGTAGCTGCAATTGCCATAATACACCAACTCTTTACCCTTAATAGTTACGCTTCTGCCATCTAGTTTTTCATCTTCGGTGGATACATGTATTAAACCTAATTCACGATTCTTATTAAAAATTTTACTTATCAGTGCAGTGAATTCATTCTTCATATTACCATGGGTTTTACAGGACTTATTTTAGTCTATACAAAGCAAAAAAAAATTTAGCGCATGTAGTGTATAAGAATACTTGTTACTAACAACAATAAACCTGTAGTGTACGTTATACTGACCTATATCTATGCACAAATTGGTGTGGATTACAATTGGGAACTATGATTAGCTTTGATTTTAAATGAGATTAAAGAAATTTCTTATAGCAGTAAAAGCAGATGCTTTTTGGAAGGAAAGACTGATATCCGGCTTTATGGTAGCGGGGTACATGATTGGAAATGGAATTGAACTCATTTACGGAAAAGTAAGTGATGACCCTGCTGCTATCTGGGTTTTAGGAATTCTTTTGGGCATGTCTGTGATAATTTCATCCCTCACAAAATACAGAAGTTACACCCCTACTCTTTTCAAGTTCTTTTTGCTGTATCTCAACTTTAATATCATTTATGCTTATGGAACAAGTATTAAGAGCGAAAAAGAAGGAGAGTTATTTTATCTTTTATTCTGTTATGTTCTTTTTGTAATTACCTCTCAGGGGTTGGATTCGCGCAGAGAGTTATTGCTATTTTCACTGGCTGAAGTGATAATTTTCGCGGTTATTGTAGTACCCAATCTTCCCTACAATCCGCTCTTTGCAGATCCTATGCAGCTTTTTACTTTTCTGATTGTTCTCTCCGGTAGTTATCTTATAAGCACGCAACGAATAAGACTTACCCAGGCGGGTGGCAGTGCAAATGTGCAATTCAAAGCGCTAAGTGAAAACGGACGGGATGCACAGTTAATACTTAACAATAAGTTTCAATTTGTTTATCTCAATCCGGCAGCTGAAACTTTAACTGGTTATAAGTTGCAGGGGATTATGAAACGTCAATTGTTTGATTTAATGGCGGACGAGTTCAAAGAAAAGGTTGAAAAGGCTTTGAAAAGGGTTGATGAGGGAAAGGATGTAAGGCTAAGCGTAGAGTATAAATTAAAAAATGTATCTAACATAGAGGTATGGGTGGAAAGTATTTTCAGCGCATTTAAATCGGCAGGTGGTGCTGATGAAAATTTGATTTTTGCCGAGACAAGAAATATTGAGGAAAGAAAAAAGCTGGAGGAAGAAATTCAGAAGCAATTACGCATTGAAGAAATGCTTATCAAGCATTCGAACCAGTTCATCAATGTGGAGCGAATGGAAATTCAACAAGGGATAAATGAGGCACTCGGAGAGTTTGGAAAGATGTTGGAAGCTGATGCGGTATTGGTGTATCGTATGCAAGGGAAACTGCAAGATGAGTTTCGGTGTACAAATCAATGGTTTGTTAATGAAGAGCAAAAGATAAACGAATATTTCAGGAAGGGTGTAAAAATCAGCCAGCAGCTAATTGTGTTTCTCCGTTCAATGAGAGGGGATAAATCTTCACATGGCGACTTCGTTTCAGTCAATAAATTAATAGAAATACAGGTCATAGCTCAGGTAGAAATGTCTAATAAAACTTTTTATCTGATTCCGTTGCAGAGCGGTAACGTAGTTAACGGCTTTGTGATTTTTGCATTTGGTGAAAACGTCAATCATGTTCAATCGAGTTTTTTTGGATTGATAGGAAATATGGTGGCCAATGCCTTTACCAGATTGAGAACCGAAATTCGCTTACATGAGGCTCAATTGACTAACGAGTTTATTCTTCGAGCGTTGCCAGACTGGTTGTATATGATTAATAAAAACGGAGAATTTACCGGGAGTAACAATTATTCAACGCTGCCACCTTACATTCCAGATTACGATTTGATTGGAAAAACCTTTCGCAAGGTATTGCCAGAAAATGTAGCCTCGCTTTTTACCAATGCATTAAATAACGTAATTGAATCAGATATAAGTGCTTCTTTCGAGTACCGGGACACAACTATTCATAAAGACCGTTTCTTTAAGGTAATAATTGCACCTTTTAAAGCTAATGAATACCTTTTGATAATTCGGGACATAACCGACCTGAGAAGTGCGCAAAGTGAGTTGGAAAATAAAGCACTTAAGCTTGAGCAATCAAACAAGGAACTTGAAGAATTTGCATATATCGTAAGTCACGATATGAAGCAGCCTATTAGAACCATCATTTCATATCTGACCCTACTTAAAAAGAAACACAGCGCTATGTTAAATCAAGAAGCGAATGAGTTTTTGAAATTCAGTATTGATGGGGCCAACAAAATGAGCGATCTGATTCGGGATATTTTACAGTATTCAAAGTTAGAGCAGCAATTGAGTTTTGTAACGGATGTTTCATTGGATAATCTTTTGAAAAAGGTTTTGGATGGTTTGCGGGAAACTATTACCAGTAACAATGCGGAAATTATACATGATAAACTGCCCGCTATCAAAGGAAACGAGACTATGTTAACCGAACTTTTTCAGAACTTAATTGAAAACGGAATTAAGTATAATACGAATAAAAGCAGAACTGTCACCATTCAAACTATAGATCAGGATAATTTTTGGAAATTTTCTGTTACTGATAATGGAATTGGTTTCGATCAACAGTATGCCGAACAGATATTTAAAATTTTCAAGCGCTTGCATAACGATGAAGAGTTCCAGGGAACGGGTATAGGTTTAAGTATTTGCCATAAAGTGGTTGAAAAGCACGGAGGGAAAATATGGGCTGTTTCCGAAAAAGGAAAAGGTAGTACGTTCTCGTTTACTTTACCTAAGTAGTTATATAGTATACGGAAAGCGGTAAGCGTGTTCTGAAAGAATTAATTCCTTCCTGCAAGAAGGTACAGCACAGCCATTCTAATAGCTACTCCATTTTCTACCTGTTGCAAAATGATGGATTGCTTAGAATCAGCTACATCGCTGTTCAGCTCCACACCGCGGTTAATAGGTCCCGGATGCATGATGGTGATTTTCTTTTTGATGGAGTCTAGTAACTGTTTGTTTACACCGTAAGAAAGTGAGTACTCCCTTAGAGATGGGATAAACTTAATCTCCATTCTCTCCAATTGAATCCGCAACACATTAGCTACATCACACCACTCAAGAGCCTTCTTCAAATTACGCTCATAAGTCACTCCAAGTTCTTCAATGTATTTAGGAATTAAAGTAGGCGGGCCACAAACTTTAACTTTGGCTCCCATTTTCAACATCAAAGGAATATCAGAGCCTGCCACACGGGAATGTTTGATATCACCAATAAGCAGATAATTCAGCCCCTTCAACTCTCCGTACTTTTCGCGAACAGAATACCCATCAAGTAAACCTTGTGTAGGATGCTCATGGGTTCCATCACCGGCATTAATGATATTAGCAGTAACATGCTGCGAAAGAAAATTTGCAGCTCCTGAACTCGCGTGGCGCATCACAATCATATCTACTTTCATCGCCAGAATATTCCGAACAGTATCAAGCAGCGTTTCCCCTTTTTTTACCGAAGAGCCAGAGGAAGAAAAATTGATGGTATCAGCGCTTAATCTTTTCTCTGCTAACTCGAACGAGATACGTGTGCGGGTAGAATCTTCAAAAAAGAGATTGGCAATAGTAATATCGCGAAGGGAAGGAACTTTCTTAATAGGGCGTTGAAGAACATCCTTAAAGTTATCGGCCGTTTTAAAAATTAGTTCAATGTCTGATTTGGTTAGATACTTTAAACCTATTAGGTGCTTTTGGCTTAATGCGCTCATTGAACTTATTTTACTTTAGCTATTCGTCTTTATCTTCGATCATACAAACTTTATCCACTCCGTCTGTTTCTTTCCATTGCACCTTTACTTTCTCTGAAGTAATAGAATCAATAACATTACCGACATACTTTGCCTGAATGGGCAAATGTCTTTGTAATCTCCTGTCTATTAATACTAGTAGTTCTACATCTGCTGGCCTTCCATAATCCAAAATAGCATCTAATGCTGAGCGAATGGTTCTTCCTGTGTAGAGAACATCATCAACCAGAATAATATTCTTCCCTTCGAGTGAAAAGGCAATGTCAGTTTCATCCGCAATCATAGGTTTACCTTTCAAACGAAAATCATCACGATAAAAAGTGATATCTAACTTACCGTATAGAATATCTTTCTTCTTTAATATCTCGGTGAGTTTCTGAAAAATGCGGTTGGCAAGAAAAACTCCTCTGGGTTGAACACCGACAATAGCTGCTTCCGTAAAATCCTTATGCTGTTCAATCAATTGATGACAAAGGCGGGTGATAGTGAGATTTAATTTTTTGCTGTCGAGGATAATGCGCGGTTGCATTGTTGGTTTTGGTTGTGCGAATATAATAAGCCAAGGCGAAATACACAGTTCGAAATTAGAAATACTAAAAAATAAAAGACATTCTCCAATGAAAAAAAGGTAGGCAAGTATTGTTTTCATTGGTATTCTTATTGCTACGAACTCCACAGGGTGTGCATAACATATTGTAGCAATTGTTGCCATGAATGGGATTGGTTGTTACTTTTCGGTCACTAAAACCAATTTAACCATGGCAACAAAAAAGAAAGCAGCTGCTAAAAAGGCAGCTCCAAAAAAAGCCGCTAAGAAAGCAGCTCCAAAAGTAAAGCGTAAACCAAACGCTGCATTTATGAAACCTATGACTCCAAGCGCATCGCTTGCAGCTGTTGTAGGAGCTAAGCCACTTCCACGTACCGAAGTGACTAAGAAAGTTTGGGAATACATCAAGAAGAACAAACTTCAGGATGCTAAAGAAAGACGCAACATTAATGGAGATGCAAATCTTCAGAAAGTGTTTGGCGGCAAGAAAACGGTTTCGATGTTCGAGATGGCAAAACACATCAACAAACATCTTTCCTAATCTGCCTTCAAAAGCAATTGAAAAAAATGTCCCGCATGTCGGGACATTTTTTTTGTAATTAATTCTCAGAAGTTAGGGCGGTGAATAGTGAAATATAAATAGCTCTATTGAAACCAAGGGTATCCACATCGCGAAAGGTTTCAAAATAAAATTACTTGTGTTTCAGGCTTTGCGAAACCATTTCAGGTTTACGGATTGGCGTTTTGTAACCTGCGGTAATTATTCCGGTTGTCACATTACCTTGTTATGACATACGGAAGCACTCTCCAATTCCGTATTACCTCCTCATGACACAAGACGGTAATGTCTTTACCCATATTACTGCCGCATGACATAAGCTGGTAATGTGAGTAAAGACAATGCTGTGGTAAGACCTGTGGAAGCAATATGTAATGTGAGCTCCGATATAACTTCCGTAGCCTATGCGCAGCTGTTTAAGGGAAAAGAAAGGATTCGGGAAAGAGGCGGTTCCATCGCTAAAAGAAACAGAATCGTAAAGAAGATTACTTCTTTCCTTCCGGTTTTCCAGCAATGATGTATAAACTTGCTGGCTTACTCAGGCCCCTGCCATATCTGTAGCGTGTTCCCTAACATTTATCTCCGCCACCCAGTCCACATCTTTAACAGGCTCAGAAAGAACTAAAGGATTGCCCAGATAATCTACCCGCTTTGCGGGATATATATGAGTAGCAAAAAGATAAGATAACAAAGAACTTCTATCCAGCGCTGGATGAATAAAGGGATGCAATTTTTCTTCGTGATAAGCAGGCAGTAAACTCCAATGCAAATTGGGTTTCATGTGATGTGCTCCGTGATAACCATTATTGAATAGGAACCAGTTTAATCCTTTGCCAGTAAAGTTACGACTGTGGTTGTAAGGATGATTTTCATCGCAGCCATCATGCTGAAAGTAGTTAGTGCTTACAATTCCCCAGGCTGCATACTGATGCGGAATAAGAACAAAAAGCAAAAAGCATTTCCAGTTTAAAACAAGCAACAGAATATTAATTCCAATTACCAACGCCATTTCAAAAGCGTATTGCCAAAACCATTCCGGTCGAATACGATACATCTTTTTTGCAAAGCGAATCTCCCCGGCAAGAATATCCCCGCTCATAATAAAGAAAAAGAAAAGCTGGTTGAAGAAGTTAATCCGAAAACGCGCTTTAGTGGTACGAATAGCGTCTTTCGGGCTTTGAGTGTATTTGTGATGACTGAAATTATGCCCCGGCACATACGCACTGGTTGAATGCCCATAAGTGAAAGAAAGAATAACCTGGAACGCTTTATTCATCCAACGTTTCTTAAAAATGGGCACATGAATAGTATTGTGAACTATTATGGCGCACACAAATGAGAGCATACAATTGACACCAACCCATAATACAATTTGAATAGTTGACATTTCTTGCCACAAGAGCCAGGGAGTAATGGCAACCGCAAAATAGAGCGTAACCGTAATGATCGTCCGAATATCAGCTTTATATCTAAGCATAGAATTAAATGGACGCGAAGTTAGGAATATCGGTAAGCTTACCCGAACAAAAATATTTTCCTAAGTTCATTTTCTAATCCTTATACCGCCTGCTATGTTATCTTACTGGGAAAAACAATCTCTACTTAACTACGATATTATCATCATAGGCAGCGGCATTGTGGGTTTATCCACTGCCATTTCGCTGAAGGAAAATGATGCCTCAATAAGAGTTTTAGTTTTAGAGCGTGCCATTCTTCCCACGGGAGCAAGTACCAAAAACGCAGGCTTTGCCTGTATAGGTTCTCTAACTGAAATGTTAGACGACCTTACTACAATGAGCGAAGATGAAATACTTCAATTACTAGAACTGCGGTATAAAGGACTTCGAAGATTGAGAACAAGATTGGGAGAAAAGAATATTGACTATGCGGAAAACGGAAGCTATGAACTTATAAGCGAGAGAGAAGAAAATTGTTTGGATGAATTAGTGCGAATAAATCAATTAATAAAACCAATTTTAAGACAAGATGCCTTTAGTATATGCAATGAAAGGATTTTGGAGTTTGGATTCAAACCCTCTTATACTAAATACCTTATCAAGAACAATTTAGAAGGAGAACTGCACACCGGTAAAATGATGCGCACCTTGATTGATTTATGCTTAATGAAAGGTATTGAGATAAAGACAGGATGTGAGGTTTTAAAGGTAGAAGAAGAAAACAAGGAAGTAAAGGTAGTGGTAAGTCATTCACACCTGAAAGAAGAAATTGTGTTCAGCGCTCCACGGGTTGCTATTTGCACCAATGCATTTACCCGTCAGTTTTATCCTGAGTTAGATATTCAGCCCGGGCGCGGACAGGTTGTTATTACACAACCAATTCCCGATTTGAAATTCAAAGGCATCTTTCATTTTAATAAAGGATATTACTATTTCAGAGAATTAAACAGCAGGGTTTTGTTTGGCGGTGGTAGAAATATTGATTTTGATGGAGAGCAAACAACGGAGTTTGCTTTCAATGAAAAAATTAGAAACGATTTAGTTGACAAACTTGAAACTATTATTCTACCCAATACAAAGGTTAAAATAGAAGACTGGTGGACAGGCATTATGGCTTTTGGAGAAAGTAAATTTCCCTTGTTGGTAAAGCAATCGGAGAAAATATTTCTAGGAGTGCGCATGGGTGGTATGGGGGTAGCCATGGGCAGCGAGGTCGGAGAAGAACTAGCTAATATGATCCTAAAGGAACGATAAATATTTTTTAACAACGAAATATTGTGAGCGGAAAAATTTGTTTCTACTTTCCGTGTGGAATTTAAATCTAATATCATCTTAGAACAAACTTCTTCACTAAAACAGAAAAAACTATGAAACGTATATCAGTTACTCTACTCGCTATTTTAATGGTTGCAGTAAACTTGGTTTCTGCACAGGAGTCAGATCATCAAATTCTCAGTGCTGAACAGGTTTCACAACTTGACTTAAGTGGAAAATGGGTTGGCAAGCGAAATCAATATGCTTCAGATAAAAAAACTTTCATTGAATCTTTTCAATATGAGTTTGAACTAAAACAAGAAGGCAACATCATAGCCGGGACTTCTACCATTATCAATAGCAATGGTGAGTATGCCGATATGAAATTAGAAGGCGTGATTATTGGGAACAAATTACACTTTGCTGAAAAAGAAGTAAAGACCGCTGCCCGTCCAGATGGAAAAATCTGGTGCTTTAAGAGCGGTGAGCTTTTCATTTCAAAGGATGGCGATAACATTAAACTGGGAGGAGCAACACCCAGCTATATGGAAGTTTACAATTATCCTTGTTCAGGAGGCGAAACAGATTTAGTGAAAGTAGATAACAGCAACAACCTTCCTGCTCTTATTAATATGTCGAATTCAAAGGCAGGTGCGAAAGCAGAAATGAGTATCAGTTTATTTCCGAATCCATTTGTAGAGAATGCAGTGATTGTTTACAATGTTACCGAAGATTCAAAAGTGAAAGTAGATATATATGACATAACAGGTAAATTGGTGACCAATCTTTTTGAAGGAAATCAAAAGGTTGGAAATTACAATCTTACGTATGCTGCAAAAAGTGCAGCCTCTAACAGCGGAATATTTATTGTGAAGATGACGGTGAATGATGAAATATTCAGCCGTCAGTTAGTTCAAATGCGATAGTGGTTTTTTAATTGACACAACAAAAAGTCCTCCGACCATTCGGGGGACTTTTTATTTTCGCTCTATGACCAAGAAGGAACGGGTAGATTTTATTATTCAGCAACTCGAATCACTTTACCCTAATCCCGAAATCCCGCTTGACCATACGGATGCATACACCATGCTGATTTCTGTTTTGCTTTCCGCACAGTGTACCGATAAGCGGGTAAATCTTACTACCCCACACCTTTTTAAAAAGGCCGATACCCCTCAGAAAATGATACAACTTTCTGTCAAAGAAATCGAAGATATTGTCAGGCCTTGCGGATTAGCTCCTGCAAAATCAAAGGCTATTCATCGTCTGTCAGAAATCCTATTAGAGAAACATAAAGGTGAAGTACCTGATACTTTTGAAGACCTCGAACACCTTCCGGGAGTTGGTCATAAAACAGCTTCGGTGATTATGACTCAGGTTTTTGGTAAATCAGCCTTCCCCGTAGATACTCATATTCATCGTTTAATGCATCGCTGGAAATTAAGTAATGGAAAAAGTGTAGAACAGACAGAAAGAGATGCAAAGCGGTTGTTCCCTGAAAACCTATGGAATAAACTTCATCTTCAGATTATTTACTTCGGCAGAGAGTATTGTGCGGCTCGTGGACACGATAAGGAACATTGCCCTATTTGCAACGAAATATAAAATTGGAACAGGCAGACAACAATAAAAGGATAATTCGTATTCAGCTTTTTGCAGTACTTGCAGGGGTTGCTTTGCTGCTTGCCAAGTTTACAGCTTATTACCTTACTCATTCTAATACAATTCTCACTGATGCACTTGAATCAATTATCAATGTGGTGGCAGGTGGTTTTGCCCTGTATAGTTTATACCTTTCTTCTAAACCTAAAGATAGTGACCATCCATACGGGCATGGTAAGGTTGAATTTATATCCGCAGGTTTCGAAGGAATTTTAATTGCAATTGCCGGTGGAGTAATTATTGTAAAATCTATCCTGGCTTTTTTTCATCCTCAACAGCTTGAGCATCTCAATATCGGGTTAGGAATTGTGATAGTGTCTGGCATTATCAATTATATGATTGGTGTGGTATTGGAGAAAGCAGGTGACAAAAACCAATCTCTTATTTTAAAGGCAGATGGGCAGCATTTAAAGAGTGATGCATATTCATCGGTTGGCGTATTGGTAGGTTTAGTGATTATCTTGTTCACGGGGTGGAATGTGGTAGATAACATTGTTGCCATTGTGTTTGGAGTCATCATTATTTATACCGGAGTAAAGTTAGTGCGTAAGTCAGTGGGTGGAATAATGGATGAAGCAGACGAAGGAATTATTCTCTCTATAATTAAGCATCTGAATGAGAACCGCAAAGTAAAATGGATTGACATTCATAATCTACGCATTATTCAGTATGGAAATAAGCTACACATAGATTGCCATGTAACATTGCCCTGGTATTATTCGCTTGAGAAGGCACACTCAGAGATAGAGGAAATAGCCTCGCTTATAAATCAAAAACATTCTTCGCAGGTGGAGTTTTTCATTCACGGAGACCCCTGCATTCCTTCTTCGTGTAAAATTTGTATGTTGAGCGACTGTAAGGAGCGTAAAGAAAATTTTAAAGAAAAGATGGAATGGAATATTTCCAATGTATTGAAAAATAAAAAACACGGACTTTAAGTTATAGCGATGACCAGAGTAGATGAAAAACTTTTTGAAGGGGAACATTATCTGGGAAGGCCAGCTGATACCAGCGATAAAATCATCAGCCGCAGAGTGGATTTGGTGAAAGAGATTCCCGGTTTTTGTAATAAGGACATGAATTTATTGGAGATTGGTTGCGGCAATGGTGCAACCCTTTTATTGATGTCAGATGAAATGAAGAGTTGTCTTGGTGTAGATGTATTCGATCATACTGCCGAATTCAGGAGAACAAAATTGGAAAAAGGAATTACGAACTGTGATGTAATTTTGAAAAACGTTGAGAAAGAAGAATTGGATAAACAATTTGATCGTCTCATCTGCTTTGAAGTAATTGAGCATTTTGAAAATGAGCAGACCGTTAGGCGGTTTACCAAATGGCTAAAGCCCGGTGCACTTTGTGCTATATCAGTGCCTAATAAATGGTGGATATTTGAAACCCACGGAGCCAAACTTCCTCTATTGCCGTGGAATCGTGTTCCGCTTTTTAGCTGGCTACCGACATTTATTCATGAGCGATTCGCCAACGCCCGTATCTATACTAAAGACAGAATCAAAAATGTGTTAGAGGAATCGGGATTTGAAGTGATGGAGATGAAATACATAACTGCGCCTATGGATGTATTGAAAGAAAGTACGCTGAAAAGATTCTTGGTGAACAATATTTTTAAAACTAATACTACCGATATACCTTTTCTAAGCACTTCAATTTTTGTCGTGGCAAGGGTCAAATGAGATACTTACAGCAGTTATAGAAAACAAAAAAGGGTATGAACTATTCATACCCTTTTTTGTTTGTCTGGTTTTTTAGAGATTACTACAGTTCAAATAATCCTTCAACGCTTAAGTAGCGCTCTCCCGTATCGTAATTAAAGCCTAGTATTCGTTTGCCTGCAGGTATTTCTGATAATTTTTTTGCAATAGCAGCTAGGGTTGCTCCTGATGAAATTCCTCCGAAGAGCGCTTCTTCTTTAGCGGCTTTATTGGTGTATTCAAAAGCTTCTTCTTTGGTTATCTGGATCACTCCATCTAAATAAGCGGTGTTAAGATTGGCTGGGATAAATCCTGCACCTATACCCTGAATTGGATGTGGTCCCGGTTGTCCTCCGCTTATAACAGGTGATGCTGTTGGTTCTACAGCAAATACTTTTGTGTTGGGAAATTTCTCCTTTAAAACTTTTGCAACGCCTGTAATGTGTCCTCCGGTTCCTACTCCCGTAATCAGGTAATCAATTCCTTCAGGAAAGTCAGCAAGAATTTCCTGTGCAGTATATTTTACGTGCGCATCAACATTTGCAGCATTGTCAAACTGTTGAGGTATCCACGAGTCAGGGGTTGCTGCTGCAAGCTCTTTTGCTTTTTCTATAGCACCCTTCATTCCTTTTTCACGGGGGGTCAGTTCGAAGGTTGCTCCATAAGCTTTCATCAGTCTTCTTCTTTCAATACTCATGGATTCAGGCATTACCAGAACTAGTTTATATCCTTTTACGGCAGCAACAATTGCTAATCCGATTCCTGTATTACCGCTCGTAGGCTCAATAATTACACTGCCTGATTTAAGTATCCCTTTTTGTTCGGCATCTTCAATCATGGAAAGTGCTATACGGTCTTTAATACTGCCCCCCGGATTAGATCTTTCCAGTTTAATCCATATTTCGTGGCTGTTACCAAATAATCGATTGATGCGTAAATGCGGGGTGTTGCCAATGGTCTCCAGGATGTTGTTTGCTTTCATTTTTCTTTTTTAATGGTGGTATAAAAATATAAGTTAAGGTTAAATGACAAAATCAATTACTTCATTCATCTCCGATTTATCTCTTATATGAACTTCGCTTTTATGATAAACAATGGATAAAGGTGCCACACTTTCTGTAAGCCAAACATTACCTCCTATCACACTATCATGACCTACCGTGGTGTCTCCACCCAATATGCAACAACCGGCATACAGAATTACATGATCGCCTATGGTAGGATGTCTTTTTGTGCCCCGCGATTCTTTTTTTACCGCTAAAGCACCAAGGGTAACTCCCTGATATATTTTTACAAAATCGCCAATGATGGTCGTTTGGCCGATTACTATTCCTGTGCCGTGGTCAATAAAAAGCGGGGTGCCAATAGCAGCTCCTGGGTGAATATCTATTCCTGTTTTTGTATGTGCATATTCTGTAATAACTCTCGGAAGGATAGGCACCTTCAATTTACTAAGCTCATGTGCAAGCCGATAAACCGTAATGGCATAAAAGCCCGGGTAAGCAATTATTACTTCTTCAATTCCTTCGGCTGCGGGATCCGACTTCAGGAAAAACTCAGCATCCATAAATAGTTTATCGGTTACCGAGGATAATGTTGAAAAAAACTTTTGTGCAATTTCCTCGGGCGAAAAAGGAAGTTTCTCGCGAAGCGGCTGAAGAATTTCTACCAATGATTTTTGTAGTCGTTCCTGCTTTTCTTCTGTTGTTTCGTATTTGAAAGTGAAGCCGGCTTCAATGGGAAACAATAAATCTATCACTTCATCTATAAACTTATAAAGGAACGTTCGGGATGGAAGTTTGCTGAAATCTATTTTTCTAATGGTCATTATCATTCATTTATTGAAAATGAAAAACCCTTCGGTGTGCGAAGGGTTCGAAATATTTTTGAATCAATTATTTAGTACAAAAACATACGCTTAACCCTTATGCCCGAAACAACAACAGCAACAATCAGTATGTTTAATAAATAACATGAGGCTAAAATATAAATATTTGGCAAGTGGTAAAAAGCCAACCGCTGCATTACAACTCACCACGCACTATCTCAAAACTTTTAAATCCTAAAAACACTCCCAGTCTTACCGACACATGTTCTACCCCGGCTTTGGCCGGCCCGTGATGGCACCACTGAATAAATTTCACCAACATATCTTCATCGCCTTCGGCTTCTATATAAACATCTCCGTTCGTTTCGTTTTTAACTGTTCCTTTTATACCGAGCAAATCGGCCATTTGTTTGGCGCTGGCGCGGAAAAAAACGCCCTGCACTTTACCCTTAACTGTAATATTATAATGAAGCATAATTATGGCGGCAAGATAGCAAGCTAATAATAATGGTTGAAACGTGGGTTGCAGATGCGTGATAATTTGTGTGAAGCCAAAGCCTGTTTTATTCGCTTATTGACCTACCTTGCAAAGTCATTTTAGCCCTGTTTCAGGGGCCTTAATCATAGGTTCGGAGGCCTGATACGTGGCTTAGGAGGGGTGTTTTTGTGCTTTTAAACTTATTCAAGCTTTGAAAAAGTGCTAATAAGCTTCTTGTAAAAGATATAAAGATTGAATGAATTTCTAATAATCTTTAATTAACCACTATAAAGATGGAATAAAGCGCTAGAAAGACGCTTTTAACAACTCGGAAGTTTTAATGAAGCACTACAAAGACGCTTTGAACCACTCAGAAGATTGGATGAAGCACTGATAAGCTTTGAATTTTCATACAAAAGTTAGAAATCAGGTCAAAAAATAGCTTTTTTACTACTAAACACCTACTTTTATAAAGTTTAATGGAAAGAAGTATCAGTTAACCGAAAAACAAAATCCATGAAAAAAATTTCGAAAGAAGATGCTGCACAGATAGTGCTGATGGAAGGCAAATCTTCAGCCGTGCGTACCGCCTTAATCAATTTACAACCCGGTGAAATATTGCAAATAGACAAGGCCGATTGGAAACAGCGCAACGGCCCGCAGCAAATGATTACCCGTTTAGAAAAAGGCACTACGAAACAATTTAAAGTAAGGCGCTTTGCCAACAAACAAGGTTGGCTGGTGGAGAGGGTAAGGTAGCTACCGTTAATGGCGAGTAGCTGGTGGCTTGTGCTGAAAAAGACAGCCGCTGTATTACCACTAACTAATAACTACTCACTACTCGCACCTAAACTCAACCCCTGCTCAAATACTGCTTCCTATTTTAAAAAAAAGATACATTTGATAAGCACTGACAAAATCAAAAGAGCTTATCATGAGGAACATTTATACCCTGTTTTTCTTTTCCTGTTTTTTGATAACAGGTTTTTTCCTTTCCGCTCAAAACCCCTTCTCGTTTACCAATTCTAATTCAAAATTTGCCAGTGTTACTTTCAAAAGCGGCAATGCACTGAGCGTAGTAGATATGGATGGCGATGGTATGGATGACATTGCACGATTGAATAACGGAGATGACTTATATTATACTATCCAGCGCACCGGCCAAACTTTCAATAATATTCATGGGCTAAGCACCGGAACGGGCAACGCCTGGTCAATGGTAGTGGCCGATGCCAACAATAATGGAATACGTGATGTTGCAGTGGGCTATAACGGCAGCGTGAAGTTAGTAACACCTAATTCATCTCTTACCTTGTTCCCTATGGTAACCCTTCCGGGCAGCGGTTTCTTTTTACAGAACATGAATTTTGCCGATATTAATAATGATGGGTGGAACGATATATTCGGATGTAACGATAATGGAGCAAGCCAAATGTGGGGTAATAATGGCGCGGGAGGCTACCCTGCCACCAGTAATTACTTCAGCACCAATAATCCGGGCAGTTCCGATAACAGCGGAAACTATGGAAGCATTTGGACCGATGTAAACAATGACGGACATGTTGACTTATACATCGCTCATTGCCGACAAAGTACCGGCTCAACGGATGGTAACCGCCTTGACCAGCTTTTTATTAATGACGGAAACAACAACTATATTCTGGATGCAGCGGCTGCACCGGGTGCGAGAGGACTTAGAAACTATCAGCAAACCTGGACTGCCAGCTTTGAAGATATAGATAATGATGGTGACCTTGATTGCCTGTTGACTGAAACGGATGCTCCCAGTAAACTATTATTGAATAACGGCAACGGATACTTCACCGAAATTACAAACGGAAGCGGCTTTACGTTGAGTGTTACTCCTTATCAAAGTAAAATGGAAGACTTAGATAACGATGGTTATGTTGACATTATTATTTCGGGCGATGATGCGCGAGTGTTTCGCAATAACCACAACAACACTTTTACACTTATCAATAATCTGTTCGACAATAACGATATGCTTTCCTTCGCCACAGGCGATTTAAACCATGATGGAAAAATTGATTTGTATACCAGTTACGGTGGTGTATATAACAATCCAAGCAGTAGCATTAATGATGTATTGTGGCTGAACACCACCAACAATGGAAATCACTTTGTAACTATCAATTTGCAAGGCACACAAAGCAATCGCGATGCATTAGGTGCACGCGTTGAAGTGTATGGAGCGTGGGGAAAACAGATACGTGAAGTTCGCGCAGGCGAAAGCTACGGCACTACCAATACCTTTATGTGCCACTTCGGTTTAGGAACCGCAACAATTGTCGATTCAGTAATTGTTCGCTGGCCGCGCGGGCAAGTGAGCACCTTGTATAGCCGCCCTGCCGACCAGTTCATTACAATTATTGAAGGCCAATGTTCATCGCCCGATAACCTGATTACGTTTAACGGCCCTTCGGTTATCTGTGGCGGACAGTCAGTAACCATGAGCGCACCGGCAGGCTATTCCTACTTATGGAACACGGGTGATACCACACAAACACTCACCACTTCCACCACCGGAGATTTTACAGTGAAGGTAACAGACACAGGGAGCGGATGCAGCAGTATTTCAAAAATGGTAACAGTGCTTTCGTTGCCCGATGAAACACCTGTTATTACAGTTTCGGGCCCTACGCGTTTTTGCCAGGGCAGCAGTGTTGACTTGCAATCGTCCACTGCTGCAAGTTATTTATGGAACACAGGAGCAACCACACAGAGCATTACCGCTACACAGTCGGGCAATTATTTTGTAACCACTCAGGGAAGTTGTGCAGCCTTTACTTCCGATACAACAACTATTGCAGTTGATGCTTCGGAAGTTACAAGTGTGGTTTCTGCTGCTACCTGCGCTGATAATCTTATCCCGCTTAACCTGCAGGCTGTAGCTACAGGAGATGCTTACTGGTATGACGATGTTATAGGAGGAAACCTGGTAGGTGCGGGTGCTTCTTTTACTACTCCGGTTCTTAATAACAACACTACTTACTACGTTGAATCAAGAGACACAATATCCGGCTTAGAAGGTTACGTAGGGCCGGTAGATAATAACTTTGGAACAGGGGGACTTTATAGTGGAAGCGGCAGATATGAGATTTTCGATGTCTTCAAAGCATGCATTCTTAGGACTGTAAAAGTATATGCCGGTTCTTCCGGTAACAGGACTGTTGAGCTTCGTAATAGTGCAGGTGCTTTGCTTAATTCAGCAACTATAAATATGCCAACGGGCGAAAGTACAGTCACGCTTAATTTTCCATTAGTACCTGGAACCAGTTACCGATTGGGCTGGAGTGGGTCAACTCCTAATCTATATCGAAATAATTCAGGGGCATCTTATCCCTACACAATTCCCAATTTAATTTCAGTTACAGGCAGTCAGGCAGGTTCTGCTTTCTGGTATGCTTATTACAACTGGCAGGTAGAAGAGCAGCCCGTTACCTGTACCAGCGTAAGAGTTCCGGTAATCGCATCGGTTAATGCACTGCCATCTTCGGCCATCACTCCAAATGGACCAACAAGTTTTTGCCAGGGCGGCACTGTTACACTTGAAGTAGCTTCGGGTGCTTCTTATTTATGGAGCGATAATTCAACCACCCAAACCATTGCCGCAACACAAAGCGGCAATTATTCAGTAACTGTAACCAATGCCGATAACTGCAGCAGCTCTTCAACAGAAGTAGTTACAGTATTTACAACACCTGATGCAACTATTACCAGCAGCAAACCCACTTCCATTTGCATAGGCGACAGCGTTGTGCTTTCCGCCCCTGCCGGATTAAATTATTTGTGGAGCGATAACACCACCAACCAAAGTATTACTGTTTCGGCTGATGGAAGTTTTAAGGTGACCGTAACAGATAATAATTCCTGCACAGCCGAATCAGCACCTGTTACAGTTACGGTAAGTAATAATGCTGTAGCGGCTGTTACCGCATCCGGAGCAACTGCTTTCTGCGAGGG
>JAZKEP010000086.1:0-9826 GCA_040387015.1 Bacteroidota bacterium | reverse complement strand
TCGGTTCAGTTGACAGCCTCAGCCGGAACATCCTATCTATGGAGTACGAATGAAACTACCGCGGATGTAACTGTAACTACCAGCGGAACCTATACGGTTACTGTTACAGCTTCGGGAAGCTGTGTAGCTATTTCAAACCCGTTGAATGTGGTTGTTAATCCAAATCCGGTTGTTTCACTTTCGGGTAATGCCGATCTGGTTTGTAGCAATGCTTTGGCCTTTGTGCTTACGGAGGGTTCACCAGCTGGTGGGGCATTTTCAGGAACTGGAGTTATAGGAAATTCATTTGACCCTTCTGTTGCGGGAGCCGGAAATCAAACGATTACCTATACCTATACCGACAACAATGGATGCAGCAATATCGCCTCAGAAGTTATTGAAGTAACTGTTTGTTCAGGCTTAACCGACCTGGCGGATTGGTCATCCAACATTTCACCTAATCCTTCAAGCGGTCACTTTGAATTAACCCTTCAATCGGATGTGCTTAGAAAAATGGATGTGACTATTACTAACACTATCGGCCAAAAGGTCTATGAGCAAAAGAACATTTCGGTAAGTAATACATTTAGCGAGCACATTGATTTGGAAAGATCCTCAGGCGTATATTATATGGCAGTTACTTCCGGAAACAATAAGCATACTTATAAACTGATAGTTCAATAGAAGATTGAGTTTTTATGTTCGTCTAAATTCAGCCTCACCTGAAACGTAAGGGTTGAAAAGTGGCTTTTTATCTGTTGTGTTAGAATATTATTTAGCTACTTTTAAATTCATAATTACAAAGCTATGAGCTACATTTCACAAATCACCAACGCCCTCGATAAAGAAATCGAGAACGTAGCTTTCCTCGCTTACTTTCCTGTTGCAAAATTGGAAAAGAAACTTCAGGTGGTAAAACAACAGATACTTATTGCAGAAAAGAATAATCAGCTACAGGCTTTAGATTTGTTGAAAATTTGGGAGCAGCAAATCAGCGATGCCCGCCTCCTAAAGAAACAATTAGAAATAGATGACAACTTGGACTTAGATATGCAACTCTCTCTTCCTGAAATAGAAGCTTACGAAATGATTGAAAAGCGACAGGAACTTATGAAGCAGAAACTTCTTAAGGATAATCCCATAGAAGCAAAGAGTAAGCATAAAGACCTATTCTGATTACCTGTTTTACTTAAGCTTTGCCTTCAAACTGCTGAAGAGCTTGACTACTTCTTTCGCCTCTTTTACATCATGCACTCTCAGGATATTTGCTCCCTTCATCAGGGCCATGGTATTTGCCGCTGTAGTTCCATTTAAAGCGTTTTCAGGATTAACTCCCAGTATTTTGCAGATCATAGATTTGCGGGATACACCTGCAAGGATTGGCACATTCAGTTGCGCAAAGTAGTTGAGGTTGCGAAGGAGCGTATAATTATGTTCAACACTTTTGCCAAAGCCAAAGCCCACATCAACAACCGTATCGAGGATTCCTGCTTTGCGACAAACCGCAATTCGCTCTGCAAAAAAATCCATTATTTCGGTCGTCACGTTTTTATACTCCGGTTGTTTTTGCATATCGGCAGGCAAGCCCTGCATATGCATGATTGTAAAGGGAGCTTTGTGTTTTGCAACAACAGGAATCATTTCAGAATCAAATCTCCCTGCCGAAATATCGTTGATGATGTGCGCACCTGCTCTTAAACATTCATCCGCCACCTTTGACCGAATAGTATCTATTGAGATAACAGCATCAGGGAACTGCTGAACGATATTTTTAATGTGCGGTAAAACTCGCTGCAACTCTTCTTCTGCCGGAATTATTTCTGCCCCCGGCCTGGAACTCATTCCTCCAATGTCAAGCATATCAGCTCCTTCACGAAGCATTTTTTCCGCCTGTTCAAGCACTGCTTCTTCGGTAGAATATTTACCGCCATCGTAAAATGAATCGGGGGTAATGTTGAGAATACCCATCACCTTAGGAGTGAAGAGGTCGATCAGTTGTCCTTTGCAGTTAATGGTCATGTTGGTAAAGAATCTTAATTGCGCTTTCGAAATTATCATTCTATTCTATTTTTGAGCGGCATGGCGAATAAGACTTCTACACAATTTGACGAGCAGATAGAACAGTGCCGCGAAATCTTTCAGAAGAAAACGCATGATTACGGAACTTCCTGGCGCGTGCTCCGCCCCAAATCTTTAACCGACCAGCTTTTTATAAAAGCACAGCGCATTCAGACCATTGAAGAAGCAAAAACAAAAATGGTGGATGAAGACGAACGTTCGGAATTTATCGGACTCATCAACTATGCTATCATTGGTTTAATACAAATGCAGTTGAGAGATGATAAACGCATAGAGTTGAATGAGGCGGAAGCCATAGAACTTTTCGACCGGCAGGCCACAGAAATAAAATCGCTGATGCTGGCAAAAAATCACGATTACGGAGAAGCATGGCGCGATATGCGCGTTGGTTCCTTCACCGACTTAATTCTTATGAAACTTCTTCGCATTAAACAAATTGAAGATAACAATGGCAAAACGCTGGTGAGCGAGGGGATAGACGCGGGATACCGTGATATTGTGAACTACTCCATTTTTGCATTGATAAAACTAAACGAAAAATAAAAGACCATGACTGTTTATACCATCTTCGGAATTGTTGCAGCAGCAGCATTTGTATTGGCGCTGATTCGTTTTGCAGTTAAAAGGCCACCTAACATCCTCATTACTTTTCTTCAGGATTTTGTAGGAGCATTTTTCATTTTCTCGGGCTTTGTAAAAGCTGTGGACCCACTTGGTACCAGCTATAAAATGCACGAATACTTCGAGGCATTTGCAGGTGAAGGCTTACACCCATTGTGGGAATATCTTGCCACTTGGTCAACGTTTATGGCAGTGGTGATGATTGCACTCGAGTTGTTTGTTGGTTTAATGCTCATTATTGGTTGGAAGCCCCGGTTTACGGTAGGCATTATCTGGTTGCTCACTTTGTTCTTCACGCTGCTTACCGGTTATACTTTCCTTTCGGGCTATGGAATTACAAAACTCTTTATGGTTTTATCGGCAGGGCTTATAATACTCTTTGCAGCAATAGCCTTTCCTGAAAAACAATCTAAACGTATAAACCTTACCTTTTTCTCAATAGGTGTTTTAATCACCCTTTTCCTTATAGCTAAATTCTCGGGCGTATTCTTTACAACTGAATTTACCGAAACCAAAATGAAAGTTACCGATTGCGGATGTTTCGGTGATTTTATAAAACTCAAACCCTGGGAAACTTTTTATAAAGATGTGATTCTGGACATTATGATTTTAATGCTGGTATTAAACATAAAATTTGTTCGCCCTGTTTTTGGAGAAATGACACGTTCCTTAATAGCAGTTGCAGCAGGTGCCTTTGCATTAATTTTCTGTCTGTATAATGTTTATGGTAACGAACCGGTAATTGACTTCCGTCCTTACGCGGTTGGTAATGATATCAATGATTTGCGCAAAGAGAAAGTTCCCGCAAAGGTGGAGATGGTTTTTGTTTACCGCAGCAATAAAACCATGCTGCCGAAAGAGTTTACTTACGATGATGTGATGAAAGGAAGAATGGATTATGCCGAATACGATAGTATGCTTGAACGCAAAGACAAAGTTCTCGACCCCGGTATTCCTGCTAAGATTACCAACCTTAGAATTGAAAACGATGAAGGCATAGATATTACTGATACCCTTCTTCAATACCCGGATTATGCTTTAATGGTGGTATCATACCGACTAAGTATAACACACGAATCGGCCTTCAAGGAGCTAAACACAATTGCTGCTGAATGTGACAAAGCAGGAGTTAAGTTCTATGCAGTTACTGCAAACGATGGACATGTGGAAGAGTTCCGCCATAAAAACCAAACGGCTTATCCTTTTTATCATGCCGATGAAACTCCGCTTAAAACGATTATCCGTTCTAATCCCGGGTTAGTGTTGTTCAAAAACGGGATAGTAATTAATAAATGGCACTACCGTCATTTGCCTACATTTGATGAGTTGAACAAGGAATACTTCTCAAAAAAATAAATGGAGTTACTCAAGTTTGTTGTCAAGCGCTTGTTGAACGGATTCCTGGTAATGATAGGGGTGGTGATTGTGATATTCGCCCTGTTCAACATTCTTCCGGTCAACTCTGCGCGAATGACCTTAGGTCAGCGGGCAGATACTGCTTCGGTGGAGGCGATTGAAAAGGAGTTCCGGTTAAACCTGCCCTGGTATCATCGCCTGGTGCTTTACTTCAACGATATTTCACCGCTCTCTTTGAATGATGTGGAAGATGCAGATGCACCGTCCTACCTCAATGCCGATGAAGTGAAGTTTGCAAAGTTGTTTACTGTCGGTTCAACTTCGCTTGTGCTTAAGGCACCGTATCTCGGCAAGTCATTTCAAACACGCAGACAAGTGGCTGAAGTATTGGGCGAAAAAATCTATCCCACTTTTGTGCTTGCTATTTCTGCCATGGCACTCGCTTCTTTCATCGGTATCATTCTCGGTGTGTTTGCTGCTATCCGGCAATATTCGGTGTGGGATAATTTTATTCTGGTCATGTCTACATTCGGCATTTCGCAGCCGGCCTATTTTTCGGGAATTATACTGGCAATGGTGTTTGGTTATTACCTCAGCGACTGGACACATCTGAACGTACGCGGATCACTCACCGATATGGATTATGATGGCGAAACTATCACCATCTGGAAAAACCTTTGGCTCCCTATGATTGCCCTCGGTGTTCGTCCCATTGCCATTATCACACAGCTTACCCGCAGTTCTATGCTTGATGTAATGAGTCAGGATTATATAAGAACAGCTAAAGCCAAAGGATTGAGTTATTATTCTGTTGTATTTAAACATGGGCTGCGCAATGCCATGAACCCGGTAGTCACTTCCATTTCGGGCTGGTTAGCGGCATTGCTTACCGGTGCTTTCTTCATCGAAAAAGTTTTTGATTATAAAGGCTTGGGTCTTCAAACTATCGAGTCGCTCCTTGCTTTCGATTTTCCTGTAGTGATGGGTTCGGTGCTGTTCGTTGCCTTTATTTTTGTGGTAATGAATATCTTCACCGACATACTTTACTCCGTACTTGATCCTCGCGTAACCGTTAAGTAAATGGCTGTTTCGTCCTCCATCTTTCTCGTTGGCTTTATGGGCTCGGGTAAAACTACCCTCGGTAAAAAGCTTGCCTCTAAACTGAAAATGAAGTTTGTTGATCTGGATGAAGCCATTTGTATCCGCACCGAATTTGCAACTATTAAGGAGTTGATTGCTGAGAAAGGCTTCGACTTTTTTCGTCAGGAAGAATCTGAAACCTTAAAAACACTTTTGCCCGAAGGCAAAATAGTTTCCACCGGTGGAGGAACGCCCTGCTATTTTGATAACCTGCCATGGATGAAAAGTAAAGGCAAGGTGGTGTTCCTTCAGGTAGATGAAGGTGTGCTGTTCAGCCGGCTGATGAATACAGATATGGAAGAACGCCCCATGCTTAAAAACCTGGATGAACAGGGACTGAAAAGTTTTATTCATGACAAACTGGAAGAGCGAATGCCGTTTTATACGCAAGCCCATCACACCTTCAATCCCGTGAAGAATGATGTAACCGATTTGATTACAGAACTGAAAGATGAAAACCAGGCCGGTAAAGAAGATTTCTTTTGAGTTTGTGTTTGATTATCTGCTGCCACTCGAGCCTGTGGTTAAACCTATGTTTGGCTGTCATGCACTGTATGTGGGCGAAAAGATTGTTCTCATTCTGCGCGAGCGCAACGACCACCCCGAAGCCAATGGTGTATGGCTTGCTACTTCCTCCGAACATCACCAAAGCTTGAAAAGCGAACTGCCTTCCTTATGTTCTATTTATATTCTTAGCGATGGTAAAGCCGAAACCAACTGGCAGATGCTGCCCTCCGCTGCCGATGATTTTGAGATCTCAGTAATAAGAGTTTGCGAAATGGTAAAGCATAGCGATAATCGCATTGGCAAAGTGCCCAAGGGTAAAAAGAAAAGCAAGCCGAAGAACTAAACCGCTTACTCTTTTACCAACTTCTTCGTCACGCTTCCTTTTTCATTACTCACGGTTACAAAGTAAACTCCACCGGCCAAACTTTCAGTTGACAGTTGAAGGTTGACAGTTGACAGTTGAACAGCCGCCATTGATCTTCCTGTTATATCGGTAATAGTTGCAGTTGCACCAAGCATACTTTCATCTACCGAAATTGTAACCGAGTTACTTGCCGGGTTAGGGTAAATTCTGATATCTGATATCTGATATCTGACTTCTCCAACAGAGTTAATCAGTGCTATCGTATTGCTCGTAGTATTCGTAACTACAGGTGCATTAAAATCAAAATAGATAAAGGCGGTGTTGTTGATGACAGTGCCTACGGGCTTGTTGTCTTTGATTTTTATTTTGTATTGCACATAACCATGACTCAGCGGCTCGTTAGCATGGCTATCTACCAGCATAATGTTTGGAAAGTTAAAGCGCACGGCACTTTCTTTTATCTGCACCATGGGCTGGTGGCTGTAAGCAAGCAACTGGAAAGTTGAAGCATCTAAATCTGCATCGAGTGTATCGGTTATGTAAATATGATAAGCCGTGTCGGTGCCGGTGTTTTGGAAGTTGACGGTGTAAGTCAACCATTGCTCCCCGTTTACATCTACATCACTCACCGGGTAAACCTGTTTATCGTTAGGGTCGAAAGAACCTACAACTGTAAAGCATTGTGTAAGGGTATTATTAGCGGGGTTGTTATCGCCTACAATTGGAGTAACCTCTACGGTAAAACAAACCTGCGACCCAAGCACAGCGTTTGTATCAGTTTGAATAATGATATTGAAATCAGCGTTGAAGTTCATCGCACCAAAATCTGCAATACTATAGGTAAGCACATTGCCGCTTACACTTGGAGTAAGTGCACCACTTGCAGGAGAAATGTATGTAACAAAACCACTCATTGTAATTGTAACGGCACCACTCACTCCTGCTGCACAATGCAATCCGTAAAAATTAGTGATGTCGCCTGTTGAAATATTTACATTGGTAAAGTTGGCAGGACGGAAACGCCCTCCTAAAATACTCCATGCTGCTAAATCAAAACCGGGGTTGCATCCCAAAGCAAAGTCTCTGTCATAATGCATGGAGTCAAGTGCAGTGATAGTATCATACAGCGTGTTATTGGCAGGGCAAGAAACAATAAAAGGTAATGCGATTGTATCTATACTCAACTCGTAATTGCCAAAAGTATCAGTAGGGAAAGAATAAAGGCCACCAAAAGTTATCATCTCCTGCACTAAAGTTCCATTGCTCCTAAGCTGCACTTTTATATGCTTGGCTCCGGCTTCGCTATTGTCGTTTATGCAATTCAGGTTAGCATCTTCATAAACATTACCGGCAAGGTTCCAGAAAACCGGGCAGCCGTTGCCGTTTAATATATCACAAGCGGGTACGGTATTAAGTGGAGGGCTACTACTTACGGTTTGTTGTGGGTAATTGGGCAAACAGGTGATACCGGTGTTGTCAAATTGAAAATATTTTATCTTTTTCAGTTGCGGCAGACAGTAAAGTTGCGGGTTATTGTTACAATAAAAGAAGGAAAGTAAATCGGGCAATTCAGGAATAGAAGTGAGTTGATTGTAACTGCATTGTAAATTACCTATGCTCCGTGGCAGGGTGGGTAGTAAAGTCAGTTGATTAAAACTGCATTCCAAAGTAGTTAAGGTCCCCGGCAGAATGGTTAACGAAGTCAGTTGATTGTCACTGCATCTCAAACTGAGTAAGCTCCCCGGCAGGGTGGGTAACGAAGTCAGTTGATTGTTATCGCAGCTCACATTGAGTAAACTCCCCGGCAGGGTAGGTAGCAAAGTCAGTTGATTGTTACGGCATGTCAAATCAGTTAAGTTTCCTGGTAGGGTGGGTAGTGAAGTGAGTTGATTGCTATCGCATACCAACCCAATTAAACTTGCAGGCAGGGCGGGTAGTGAAGTGAGTTGATTGTAACGGCACATGAACCAAGTTAAGCTCCCCGGTAGGGTCGGCAGGGAAGTGAGTTGATTGAAACTGCATTGCAAATTATTTAAGCTCCCCGGCAGAGAGGGTAGTAAAGTCAGTTGATTGTTACTGCAATTCAACTGGAATAAGCTCCCGGGCAGGGTGGGTAGCAAAGTCAGTTGATTGTTAGTACAATCCAACTCAATTAAGTTTCCAGGTAGGGTGGGCAAGGAAGTAAGTTCATTGTGATGGACACCCAAATAAGTTAAACTCGCGGGTATGGTGGGTAGTGAAGTGAGTTGATTGTAACGGCACATGAACCAAGTTAAGCTCCCCGGTAGGGTCGGCAGGGAAGTGAGTTTATTTTTATCGCAATTCAACAAATATAAGCTCTCAGGCAGGGTGGGTAGTGAAGTTAGTTGGTTGTTGCCGCAAGACAAATAATCTAAACTATCAAAATACTGGATGCCCGTAAGGTTGTAAATATTCTTCCCGACACAAACAACTCTTGTTTCACCTACCACTGCCGGGCAACTCGTATCCATTTGCCAACCCATTTGATTATTCCCTTGCATGCAAGCAGAGTAGCCACTAGTATCCAGCCACGTTCCAAAATTGGTATCCGGTATGCTTACCCACTGCGCTTGCAGCGAGAAGCAAGATACAATACATAATACGATAGGTAATACAAGGGTGCGAAGGAGCTTCGTTTTCATGATGATTAGGTTTAAGTGATTAATGAGTGTGATTTATCTTTGGAGGATTAATTTCTTTGTTGCATTCCTTTCGCGTTACTCACCGTCACAAAGCAAACTCCACTTTCGAAATTGCTGATGTCGGATTGCGGATTGTAAATACAGACCTGAATGTTTCCTTCCTGTTATATCTCTAAACGTATCGATATTGCTAAGCGTTGCTTCATCTACAGAAATTGTAACAGAGTTGCGTGTGGAGTTAGGGGGAATTCTGATTTCTTTAAATAGTATGCGCTTTAACTACCGGGCAACCGTCACCTATATTTCCTGCGCAGGAAATGGAGTTATAGTCAATAAGCCGGCTTTTTTAATAAAGAATGCCTGAATAACAGGCAATGCCAATCTTCTTTGATTATGCAAGAAGTAGAAAGTAATCAGGAGAGAAAAGATGCTGGCTGAGTGTCTAGTTCTTCATCACCTTACATGGGTGTAGAGAGGCTTTATATCATTATAAATAGTATCGCATTGGCAAAGTGCCCAAGGCAAAAGTAAAGCGAAGAAGTAAACCGCTTACTGTATTACCAACTTCTTCGTTACACTTCCTTTTTCATTACTAACTGTAACAAAGTAAACGCCACTGGCGAAGGTGGTGGTTTCAAGTTGCAGGTTACGAGTTGCAAGTTGAACACCCATCATCTTTCTTCCTGTTATATCGGTGACAGTAGCGGTGCTGCCAAGCATTGCTTCATCTACCGAAATTGTAACAGAGTTACTTGCGGGGTTAGGGTAAATTCTGATTTCTGATTTCTGATTTCTGACTTCTCCAACAGCGTTAATCACCGCTATCGTATTGCTCGTTGTATTCGTAACCACAGGCGCGTTAAAATCAAAATAGATGAATGCCGTGTTGTTGATGACTGTGCCTATGGGCAGGTTGTCTTTGAGTTTTATTTTGTATTGAACGTAACCGTGACTCAGCGGCTCGTTCGTGTTGCTATCGGGCAGGTTGATGTTGGGGAAGTTAAACCGCACAGCGTTCTCTTTTAGCTGTACCATGGGTTGGTGGCTGTATGCCAGCAACTGAAAAGTGCTTACATCCAAATCGGTATCGAGCGTATCGGTAATATAAATGTGATAA
>JAZKEP010000085.1:0-1850 GCA_040387015.1 Bacteroidota bacterium | reverse complement strand
CGCCAAGCATTTCTATTAAGAAACGGGCATTGAAAGCAATTTCCATGTCGTTGCCTTCGTAGCTGCAGGTTAATCTTTCATTTGCTTCGCTGCTGAAATCAAGATCCTGTGCCGAAATCTTCAACTCGCTTCCGGCAATGGTCAATACCACCTGGTAGGTAGTCTTGTTCGAATAGATTGAAATTCTGCGCATGGCGTTCTGCAACTCCAAACGGTTGATGGAAAGCTTATTCGGATTGTTCTGAGGTATCACCGCATTGTAATCGGGATAGTTGGCATCAATCAAACGGCAAATCAATTTGGTGTTCTCGAAAGTGAAAAACGAGTTCGACTTATTATAGCTCACGTTCACTCCCGAATCAGAAACGGGCAACGAGCTCTTCAACAGGCCCAGGGCTTTTTTAGGAACAATAAACTGTGCCGCTTTCGCAGTTTTCACATCGCTTCTGTTCAGTTTCACTAATTTATGTGCATCGGTTGAAACGAAGGTCATTCCTTCAGGCGACACCTGAAATAAAACTCCCGTCATGGCGGGGCGCAAATCATCGCTGCTAACCGCAAACAGGGTTTTTGCTATGGCGTTACTGAGGGCCGATGCCGGAATATTGATTTCCGTTACTGCCTCGGGCTGCGGTATTTTTGGAAAATCATCCGGGTTTTCACCACTCAATTTATAGCGACCGGTTTCCGAAGTAATCTCCACCCCGAAGGTTTTGGCATCTATTTTAAATGTAAGCGGCTGCTCCGGCAGGGTTTTTAAAGTATCTAAAAGTATGCGCGCAGGTATAGCAATACGGCCGTTTTCTTTGGCCTCCACCTTTAGTTCGGTGCTCATAGAGGTTTCCAGGTCGGTAGCAAACACCGTCAGGTTGCCGCTTTTAATTTCAAACAAAAAATCTTCGAGAATTGGCAGCACCGAGCTTGAGTTGATAACGCCACTTATGGTTTGCAGGCTCTTTAAAAGAGAAGTGGTAGATGCAATGAATTTCATGTTTGGGATTTTAGTGCGGGCAAATATAATTATTGAAACAAAATGCACACCACCACCCGCTTAATATATATGGCGCGCCCGCTCGTTCCTCGCGGTCGGGCTGTCCGTTCCAACTCCTCGCCAACGCAGAGGCAACGCAAGCTGCGGGGTTTCCATTTCCATCCCTCGCGCAAACAGCCAATACAAAATACAGGGCGGCACCTACGGTGCGCAACACGCATACTCACATTAATGCTACAAACAGAAAACTCCTGACGGAGCAAAATAAAAATTGCTCCGTAGGAGCAACCTGTTTGTAGAAAGAAATAACAAAATTCAATTACGCTCCGCCAGGAGCCGTCTGCTTCTTGTTGTGAAACACCAACAATGGCAAGCAAGAATTTACCACAGCTAATGGGGAGGCACTATACAAGACTTGCCTATCAATTTATTTTCTCTATCCCCTTTCTGAACAAGGATGTTCTCTAAACTCAAGAGAATGAAAATGTTTTTTACTATTCCCTATTGGAGCTGGTGAAGCTTATCGTAAAAAAGATCAAGAGAAAGAAATTGAAGGTTGTGATTGTAATACATTTTGCACAAGGCTTTTTTAACCTTATAAATTCCCGTTTCGGAATTAAAAAATGTTCCCACTCCAATTAAGAATTCAAGCTCTAGCATTTCATTAAACGGCAACACTTGTTCTCCCACTTTAATGTTGATCAAGGTAATAGCGTCCTCCTCTTCCAGAATAAACTCCTGCGGGTTCTCACCGTTCTCATCAAAGATGGTTTGGCGCTGGTTTGCAACTTCTTTGAAAAAGTCATTTCTAATTCTAGAAATTGGAATTTGTGTGGAAGAGGTCCAGCAAGTTGGGCTC
>JAZKEP010000084.1:8095-11547 GCA_040387015.1 Bacteroidota bacterium | reverse complement strand
TCTGTGCTACTGCAACTGAAGTTGAAGCGGTGCATCCGTTTACCGGATCGGTAACAGTCACTGAATAAGTTCCCGCAGAAGAGACTGTATTGGTTGCAGTTGCGATACCGCCACCCCAGTTATAGGTTACACCGGCAGTCGTGGAAGAAGCAGTCAGTGTTACACTTGTTACGGTGCAGGTCAGATCAGCAGGCGGAGCGATACTTACATTCGGGATTGTTACAGTTTGAGCTACTGTGGTGGAAGCAGAAGCAGTGCATCCAGTTGAAGGATCGGTAACAACTACAGAATAACTACCCGGAGCAGTTACAGATGTAGTTGCAAGAGTTCCGCCAGTGTTCCAGGCATAAGTTACATTTCCCGGAGTTCCGGAAGCGGTCAGGGTTACAGGGGTATTGGTACAAGTAAGCACAGCAGGTGGCAGAATGTTTACAGCCGGATTAGGATTCACTGTAACTGTTCGGGATGCAGTGGCTGTACATCCTGTAGCATTTGTGGCGGTGACGATATAATTGGTGTTAGTTGACGGTGAGACGGTGATAGATGGACCGGTCGCCAGGTTACTCCAGGCATAAGTACTTCCTCCGCTCGCAGTTAATGTAGCACTGCCTCCGTTACATATAGGTGAGGGAGAAGAAATGACAGGAACAAGCGGGGGTGGGTTAGTTAGAACAATAGTATCATAGAATGTGCAGTTTGCAGCATCTGTTACTGAAAATATATAGGTACCCGCAGGCACGTTGTTTAAAGTTGTAGAATTTAAAGCTCCACCGGGCGACCATCTATAGGAAAGAACGGCACTGCCGGTGGAAGCAAAAGTTGCGGATACAGCGCCATCGCTTGCTCCCCAACAACTGATATTTTGGGTTATGCTGGCTGAATGAGTAAGGGCAGAGGTTGTTACATAAACGTCATCTGTCACCACTACAGTAGACGCATCACAATTGGTATAAGTAGCACGGGCTGTATAACTTCTTGAAGTTGCAGGACAGACGGAAATGCTATTTCCCGTACCTATTTGAGTAGCTCCATCAAACCAGGCTATGGAATAGTTAGGTAATCCGGAAGGCGTAAATCGCCATGCATCATTTTGAGCTGTCCATTGTGTGGCATTTCTGCCAGGTACCGTATAAGCAATTGTTCCGTTAGAGTTTTGAATCCCTTGAATGGCGAGCCCTCCATTCCATCCCGAACATACCTCTTTGTTCTGGATGTACATTTCAATAACATTACTTGTTTCATAAATTACCGTTTGGTAGGTTGCGTACATGGCATTATTGCAAACTCCGGTTAAGATGCTGTTGGGATCCCCGTAGTAAGAAACTCCCTCCCACGAAACCACAAACATTCTGCAGGGATAAGTGCCGCTGATTTGATAACGGATATCACCAACATTAGTAGGATCAATATCCTCCCAAGGCCCCATAATGCAATTATGCATATCGGTAGGATTAGCACTTGGAATTGGGCCGGGAATTGTCCACGAATTGAATCCACCCGAACTCCCGGTATTAAACGAAATCACTCCATTGGAGCCAACAACAATCCTGTTATATACATTTCCGAAAAAGCAAAAGTTGAAAGGCAGGTTAATTATGCTTCCCCAGGTATCATCAATAGCCACTAAAATAGAAGTTCCGGTAAAGAAACTGAAGGGAGGATTGTAGGCGATTTGACCTACCGAATAAGAGGTGGTTTGAGCTGCCGCAAATGCTGTTGCGCTCAGGTTAGTACACGATTGGCCACAGGGCAAGATAAGATTAGGACCTGCATTTACAGAAGGACAGCCAGGTTGTGAATAGGAAAAGACAGATAGCAATAAAGCTATGCAGATACTGCCTAATTTCTTCGAGTAAATGGTTTTTTCAAATAACAATTCTATTTATTGAAAAAGTCAGCCAATCTTAACAAAATCATCATCAGAAAATGATTACCGTGTCCCAACCCTACTATTCGTATCTTAAAATACCTATTTAATAGTCTTTTCTATATATAAAAAGGTTGCACCCCAAATATAACAATAACAGCATTACTTGTCAACATAGCAAGAATAAAGTTTCTTCGCCTCAACATGATACGATTCAGGGTTTTTAAGGCATCCCGAAGAAGGCTTTTTATCCTTGCTGCTACCATAAGCCTCTTTGCTTTTGCAATTTGGTTTATTAATGAGAAGCTAACCTATAAAGATGTATGGCAGAATTTCTACCATGAAAGTGATATATCTGTTTTTTTCTGTGAGAAAACAGATATGTCGAAAGTTATCCGTCAGCCAATCAACACATTCAGCAATTTTATTTATTGGTTAGTAGGTATTGTAATTCTGCGCAGGGGATGGAAAGACCAAAGCAAGCGTAACCGGTATAATATTATTTCAGCCAATCCATTTTATAGTATAACGCTGGGATGCATTATGCTATATATATTCTGCGCCAGCACCTTCTTCCATTCATCGCTTATTGAGTTTGCAAGCCATTTGGATTTTTCATCGGTGTATTCACTTTGCCTTTTTCCGCTTATGTATTTCACGCATCGGGTATGGCTGTTAAGTATAGGCGTTCCATCGAATGTAAAACATACCCGGAGCACAACAATTTTAATCTCTGTATTTTCTGTAGCCTATCTATTACTTACCTTCTGTTTGCCAGAGGGTTCTGAAAACTATACAGTGCTGGGCATCATCCTGACAATCATTATGTTCGGAATTATCGTAGAGAATCGTGATAGAGGTAAGACAAACCATTACTATCTTATAGTGTGTATTGCAGCTATTTTGATTGCGGTACTTTGCTTTGCATTTGATGTATATAAAATACTCTGCGACCGGGATAGCTTTCTTCAGCCACATGCCCTATGGCACTTGTTTACCGGCATTTCTGTTTTCTATTTCTATATGTATATCCGTAGCGAGAAGAATAAGATTTAAAATCAGAAGCGCAGGTGCTTTACCGTGAGCCCTTCGTTAATCAGTTGCTTCAACGAATCAATTCCGATTTTTAAGTGTTGGGTCACGTAATCTTTAGTCACCTTGCTGTCACTCGTTTCGGTTTTTACTCCTTGCGGTACCATCGGCTGGTCGGAAACAAGTAACAGGGCGCCTGCCGGAATTTCATTCTTAAATGCAGTAATGAAGATGGTAGCGGTTTCCATATCAATTGCCATGGCGCGAATTTCCCTTAAATACTCCTTAAACTTATCATCCCACTCCCATACTCTGCGGTTAGTGGTATAAACTGTGCCGGTCCAATAATCCTGCTGATAATCGCGAATGGTAGTAGAGATAGCCTTCTGTAAAGCAAAAGCCGGTAAGGCAGGCACTTCAGGGGGGAAGTAATCATCCGATGTTCCTTCGCCACGAATAGCCGCAATAGGAAGAATAAAGTCACCTATCTCATTTTTCTTTTTCAGCCCCCCGCATTTACCTAAAAACAAAACTGCCAGCGGTTGTATGGCCG
>JAZKEP010000084.1:2236-8085 GCA_040387015.1 Bacteroidota bacterium | reverse complement strand
GAAAGCAAATCCATCATGGTAGCCGCATTGGGGCTACCCATTCCAAAACTGATGATAGTGATGCCATTAGCTGTAGCGTTCATCATTGGTCTGTCTGCACCCACAATAGGAACGTTATGCCATTCGGCAAACAGATGAACATAATTATCGAAATTGGTAAGCAGAATATACTGACCGAAATCTTTCAGTTCCCGACCGGTATAGCGGGGTAACCAATTATTTACAATTTCTTCTTTCGTCTTCATGAGAACAGAATTTAGATGCCAGACACAAGACTTTAGACAAATGCAAAATACATTTTAATGATTCTATTTTCGTGTCGAATTTAAGAAAGATGACTGAAGTTGTTTTCGGTAAGTATAATTTTAAAGTAGAAGAGCGCGAAGGACAGAAATATATATTCGATGAAGTGCGTAAGAAATTTGTTCACCTTACTTCTGAGGAATGGGTCAGGCAAAACGTACTTCTCTACCTGATTCAGGATAAAGGATATGCAAAGAGTTTGATTGCTGTGGAAAGAGGAATTGAGCTGAATGGATTGCAAAAAAGATTTGATGCAGTTGTTTTCGGAAGAGACAGTAAACCCAAAATGATTATTGAATGCAAAGGTTCGGAAGAGAAACTGGACATGAAGGTTTTTGAACAAATAGCCCGCTACAACCTCACACTTAAAGTAGATTACCTGTGGGTGACCAATGGAAAGTTTAATTTCTGTTGCAGACTAAAAAACGGTATCGAGCTTTTAAATCAGGTCCCTTCGCTGGACGACCTAAATAGCCGGTAGACAGTATTAGTTGTAGATAAATTCTCCGTATGGGCTTTTCAGCATCACTTCATTCTTTGTATTTGCTTCCACGTGTCCAATCACCTGCGCAGCAATGCCGAACGATTTCGCTACATCAATAATAAGTGAAGCATATTTTTCGTCTGTATAAACTTCCAAACGGGTTCCGCAGTTCAGCACTTTGAACATTTCTTTCCAATCGGTATTTGATTCCTGTTGAATGAGCGTGAAAAGAGGAGGAACCGGAAGCAGGTTATTCTTTACAATACGAAGGTTTTCGATATAGTGGAGCACTTTAGTATGTGCGCCACCTGTACAATTGACAAGACCATTTATCTTCCCCGGAATTTCTTCCAGCACCTTTTTCATAACAGGTAAATAGGTACGGGTAGGAGAGAGGACTGCTTTGCCGATATTGAGAGTTGTGTTCTCCAGTTTATCAGTAAGCAGTTTACTTCCCGAGTAAACAAGCGACTTGTTGATAGCTGCATCAAAAGATTCAGGATATTTTCCGGCATATACGTTCGAAAGCAAATCATGGCGGGCAGAGGTCAGGCCATTGCTGCTGATACCGCTGTTATACTCCTCTTCATACGTTGCTTTTCCATAAGATGCCAGGCCCACAATGACATTTCCCGGCTGTATATTCTGCGTTAAAATGAGGTCTTCCTTCTTCATACGCACCGTCATGGTAGCATCTACCGTAGAAGTACGCACACAATCACCCAGGTCAGCGGTTTCACCACCCATGGCGTGAATGTGAATGCCGAAATCACCCATGCGCTCAATAAATTCTTTCCCTCCTTTTATTATTTCGGCAATAGCCTCACCGGTAATAAAGTTTTTGTTGCGGTTAATGATGCTGGTATAAAGAAAATTATCCACTGCACCCACACAAAGCAAATCGTCCAGGTTCATCACCATGGCATCTTGCGCAATACCGCGCCATACGGAAATATCACCCGTTTCTTTCCAGTACAAATAAGCCAGAATAGATTTTGTGCCGCTGCCATCGCTGCTCATCACATTGCAGAAGGCCTCTTCACCACCAAGATAATCGGGATATATTTTACAGAAGGCTTTCGGATAAAGCCCGTGATATAAATCTTTAACGGCTGCATGCACTTCCTCTTTACCTGCCGAAACCCCGCGCTGTTCGTATTTATCCATGCTGCAATTATACGCGAAAATAAGGAGCTAAAAACCCACCGAGCCTTAATTCAAATGCACTTTACCACATAGGCATTGCGTTCACGAAGAAACACTGCGGTAATAAAATCGCAACACCCTTCGTATCAATAAAAAGAGCGTCCCTTTCGGGACGCTCCGTTGTAATTAAAACCTACCTAACTTACAGGCTTCTTTGTTCAGCCGGGTCGCTGGGATTACCGTCTTCGTTCCCGTTGCTGCCATACACACGGAAGAAATACAACTGCCCGGGAATAAGGCCCTCCACCAGAAAGGATACCTTACTCGTTTTGCCCATGCTTTCCCAACTTACATTAGGGAATGGAGGATTTGCCAGGGTCTGCATTTCTACGGCATACACCTTCGTATTTGCATCCCTCTTCCATCTCAGCTTTACTTTACCGGGGCCAACAGGCTTTGTCACCAAATTAAGCACCTGGCCGGGCGATTGAGGAGCACCGGGAATTTTACGAGCATTGAAACCTGCACTCTCGATTTTTTCCTTATCGCCTGCACTCAAATACTGAATGTTATACGATAACTGGCGAATCATCTCCTTCGCATCGGCAAACAGAGTATCGCGGTGGGTAATCTTACTGTTGTCACCGGCATTTACCAGGTCTATACCTTCCTCTAAATCATCCGCCATATCCTGTACCTCTGCTAAAGTAGGATCCGTAACCGCAAAATTGGCATTGCCTGTAAGCATCAAGATATGCTTACGCATCCGCTCCAGAAACTTTTCAGGAGTGTTGTCCTTACCGAAATTAAGACTGATAAGAACTAACAGCATCAAGGGAGAAGAAGGCATTAATACCAGCTGATTATGTAACCGGTTTACCCGGTTTTTATTACGAACACGCATCAGCTTACGCGTTCTCTTTTTTTGAGTTTTCATACATTCAAAATTGATAGATTAAAAAATAGTGTTTCCATAGGCTGTTGTATCGCGGTGCCTTAACCCGTCCCACAGTTCTGCTTAGCGGAAAATGCAGGAGCTTACTCCTTTGGCGGATTCATAATTACCTCTATTTGATGTAGTATAATATGTATGCAGATAACTGAATTTATATATAGACGCTATATGCTGTGTTTTAGTATGTTTCAATTGTCATGGTTTTGTCATTTTATTCTTAAAAAAGGTAAAAGGGGGAATCTGCTGATACGGTAGCGTTTCAGGAAGCCGAAAACTTCTGTTTATTGTATTCCCGAAGGCACCCTGCTACTAATGCCTCCCAGCAAGAACAAACGCAAAGGACTATGACAATTAAATTTGTGTTTTAAATTAGTGCTATCAATAACATGTAATCTTTTCGTAACAAATGGAAGACATCTTTGATCAAATAGAACAGAAACTAAAGGAGGAACGATTTAACGATGAGTTAAGATTGTTGCTTCAGGAATTTCCATGGAATGAAGAACCCTTGCCCATGAACAACAGGCTGCAGCGTATTGCTCATTGGTTTCTGGTAGATGGTAACTCTATGGAGGATATTGCCGGCAAAGAAGGCGTAAGCAGGGAGCGAATACGGCAATTGAAAGATAGGGCCATTTCATTCTTAAGAAGTTTCGACAGGAACAATATCAGGGCAATTGTGGATCAGGTAAATAAGCCGGCCGAAATAAAGAAGTATGACTTCGACCTTGCGGAAGTGATGATTGAGCCGGATGAGCGTAGTGAACTTATGAAACGCCTGCTATCCTGTAATTTGGAAGATTTCCATTTAACTACACGCACATTTAACGGTCTTAAAGGGGCTAAGATGAATACGCTGGGAGATGTTCTTAGTGTTCCTTCCTGTAACGAATTTCTGAAGTATAGAAATTTCGGGATAAAGAGTTTGCATGAAATTGAGGCTTTTCTTCACTCGCTGGGATTTAAGTGGCGAAACATGCCTCATGACCCGCAACCTTCCCAACACGTAAATAACCTGCATCGCCTTATTATTCTCAACAGCAACTATCCACTTACTAATTTTACGTGGACCGATACGTTGCTTTCGGCTTTTGCTGACAATAAAATTGAAACCATAGAGCATTTATCTCAATCGAAATATTTATTGACCTACAAATGTCACCTTCCTGAAACCGACATGCACCTACTACGCAACAGAATGAAAGAATGGGGCATTAAGTGGGAATGATTGTATGAATACAATTAGCGCAGCAAAAGTGCGGGCAGCTGGGTTCCTCTCGCTAGGGTGTTACGCACCTTCGGTGCTTAAACCGTGCCCTGAAAGGGCAAGATATGCTATAACTTTCCTATTAAACTGGTGATTTATCTCAATGGAGCGTCAATTATCGATCAAACCTATTCAGTTAACGAGCAAACCTATTCACTTAACTCACCAACCTATTAGGTTAACGAGCAAACCTATTCACTTATCCTTCCAACCTGTTAGGTTATTGGGCTAACCTATTCACTTAGCTCATGAACCTATTAGGTTATCGGGCTAACCTATTCACTTAACTCACCATCCTATTAGGTTATCAGACAAACCCATTCACTTATCGCACCAACCTATTAGGTTATCGGGTAAACCTATTCACTTATCTCACCAACCTATCAGGTTAACAAGCAAACCTATTCACTTACCCACCAACCTACTAGGTTCTCGAGCCTACCTATTAGATTAACGAGCAAACCTATTCACTTAACGCACGAACCTGTTAGGTTCTTGGGCAAACCAATTTGTATTTAAACCAAGGTGGGCTGGGAGAGGAGGCTTTAGTCGAGGTCGTATTGCAGGCGGAGCAGGTTGCTGTAAATACCTTCTTCCATGTCAGAGAGTTGTGCATGGGTTCCGCGCTCAACAATTTTACCTTTATTAATCACCAGAATCACATCGGCCTGCCGGATGGTGCTAAGGCGGTGAGCAATAATAAAGGTGGTGCGGTTTTTCATCAGTTCATCCAGGGCTTCCTTCACCAGTTTTTCGCTTTCCGAGTCGAGCGAGGAGGTAGCTTCATCCAGTATCAGGATTTTAGGGTCACGCAGAATGGCGCGTGCAATAGCCAGGCGTTGTTTTTGTCCACCCGAAATTTTAACCCCGCGCTCGCCTAAGATGGTATCAAGCTTCTGGGGAAACGATTCAATAAAATTCCAGGCATTGGCTTTACGCGCAGCATCAATAATTTCAGCTTCGGTGGCGTTTGTTTTTCCGTAAGCAATGTTCTCGCGGATAGTGCCGCCAAACAGGATGGTATCCTGCGGCACCGTTCCGAAGTTTTTCCGCAGGGCGGTGATGTTGTAATCGCGGATGCTTTTGCCATCAATAAGAATGTCGCCTTGCTCAAAGGGATAAAGCCCGCTTAGCAGTTTAATGATAGTTGATTTCCCCGAACCGCTCGGACCTACCAGGGCAATTTTCTGCCCTTTCTCCACCGTAAACGAAAGGTCGCTGAACAATTGCGTTTCTTTTCGCGAAGGATAACTAAAGTGAACGTTTCTGAATTCAACATGGCCGTTTATCGGAGCGGCTAGGTTCTCGTCAGCGGTTTTTGTTTCGCTTAACTCACCCAGTATTTCATTAATGCGCTCCGAAGCACCAATCGTTTTTTGCAACACGGTATAGCTTTCGCTCAAACCGCCTAAAGAGCTTCCTATAAAGATGGTTAACAGGAAAAACTGAATAAGCTGCCCCATGGTGATGCTTCCGGTGGCTACTTCGTTAAGCCCGGCATAAACAATCAAAACAATAGCACCGAACATGGCGAAGATGATAAAGGACACAAACCCCGCGCGATATTTAGCGGCATACATTCCAATAGCGGCCACGCTCTCATTAATCTTAGAATATCTTCTTGTTTCGTAAGCCTCGTTGGTGAAGGCCTTAACCACATCCACCGCCTGGAAGGTTTCTTCTACAATGGTGTT
>JAZKEP010000084.1:0-2226 GCA_040387015.1 Bacteroidota bacterium | reverse complement strand
GCCTTGCGCGAAATTTTTCGGATAAACCTTCCGAACAATACAGCAGCCACAATAAGCACCGGTAGCAAAGCGAGAATGATGAGGGTGAGTTTTACCGACACCGCCAGTATAAAAGGGATACAAACAATAGGCAGCACTAACTGCCTTACAAAAAATGCCAGTTGATTGGTAAAGGCTTCCTGCAACTGTGTTACATCCGATGAAATTCGCGAAGTAAGGTTTCCTACTCTGTTCTCTTCGAAGAACTGAATAGGAAGGGTAATAATTTTTTCATACAAAGCCCTGCGGATGGCTGACATAGCCTGCTGGCTTACGTATTCAAATAAGTAGATGCGAAAGAAGGAGAGCACCGCCTGTATGAGCAAAACAATACCAAGTATAAGTCCAATCTCTTTCAGCTTTTCAGGATCAATTTCGGAAGAGTATTTACTCACCAGCTCTGTGATGCGGCTTATCTTTTCATCCTGCGATGCCGTGGTTTTAAGAACATCCGATATCTGGCCGATGATAGCTTTGCCGGGTGAAGCTGCATCTACCAATTGGCCAAAGCCACCGGGAATAAAGCTTACCACACCGGTAGATACAACCAGGCAAATCATGCCGACAATGAAATGCCACTTATAAGGAAGGATAAAGCGGTAAATCCTCAGCGCATCAACAATCTTCTGACGGCTTATTATTTTCTTTTTTTCGGGAGTTGCTTCAGACATTGGGGGCGCTAAAATAGGATTGTAAGTAACAAGTTATTTGTTAGTCGGAATGACAAGGCAAATATTTTGAGCGAGGTTGCTCTGAGCATTGCATTATGTACTGCTGAGCGTCCTCGAAGCATCTTTGTTTAAGCCTTCGACTACGCCCGGGGTGACAGCGCTTTACGAACCGCCTGAAAAAACAAAGTGGCCGCTCTTGCGAACGACCAACTTTGAACCTATGAAAACACTAAAAGCTATATTATTTCACTTTCGCTACAACCGCCTTGAAAGCTTCAGGGTTGTTAAGCGCTAAGTCGGCAAGTACCTTACGGTTTAAGTCGATGTTTGCATCAGCCAGTTTAGAGATAAAACGGGAGTAAGTCAAACCTTCTTCACGAACGGCTGCATTGATACGGGTAATCCAGATTCCTCTGTAATCTCTTTTCTTAAGCTTGCGGCCTACGTAAGAGTAAACTCCGGCTTTTTCTACCGCGTTTTTAGCTACGGTATAAACCTTACTGCGGCTTAAGAAGTAACCTTTGGCTTTCTTCAGTATTCTTTTTCTTCTCGCTCTGGAAGCTACGGCATTGGTTGAACGTGGCATTGTATAAGATTAAATTTTCAGTTTATTAATTTGGTTTACGAACCGGCATTAAGCCATTCCAAGCATCATTTTTACTCTTGGCATGTCGCTCTGGTGTACTACACCTGATTTAGAAAGCTCTTCCTTTCTTTTCTTGCTCTTGCGGCCCAACAAGTGACGCTTAAAAGCCTTACCTCTCTTTATTTTACCTGATCCGGTTACTTTGAATCTCTTCTTAGCTCCGGAATTTGTTTTCATTTTAGGCATAATCTTCCTTATTTTTTGGGAGCGCAAATATATTGATAGTTTCTACAAAACCAAATGGCACTTCTTGAATAATAATCCACCAATTGTGGGTAGTGAATAATAAATAAGACTCCTGAGCCATAAGGGCTGTTCGTTAACGGCAATTCGTTAATCGCTTAGCTAGGGCAATAAACAAAAAAGGCGCTTGCGCGCCCTTTATTTGTATTTGCCGTTAACCGGCAACTCTTTCTTTTAGTTTTTCTTCTTGCTTTTAGGCGAAAGCGTCATAAACATCTTCTTGCCTTCAAGGGCCGGAAGTTGTTCTACCACCGCCACATCTTTTAAGCGGTCGGCAAACTGAAGTAACAGTAGTTCACCTCTTTCTTTAAACACAATGGCGCGACCTCTGAAAGTTACAAAGGTACGTACCTTGTTACCTTCTTTTAGAAAGTTCTCGGCATGTTTTGCTTTAAACTCCACATCATGCTCATCGGTATTGGGGGTAAAGCGTATTTCTTTAATCTCCACCTTCTTGGCGTGGGCTTTAATTTCTTTTTCCTTCTTTCTGTCTTTCCCTTCCCTCCTATCCTCCTTTCTCTCTTCCTCCATTCCTCTTTCCTCTCTCTTTCTCTTTCCTCTGACTTCTTCCCTTGCTCCCTCCTCGCTCTCTGACTTTCTTTCCTCAGAGGACTCAAACGTTCTCGC
>JAZKEP010000083.1:7953-9318 GCA_040387015.1 Bacteroidota bacterium | reverse complement strand
TTAAAACCGCTGGAGTTAAATTAGAGTTCTTTCACGAAGAAGTGCAACAGTACGAGGCACATAAGTAATCAAGCTATTTCCATTAGATTTTCAACAAATCTAATTGGGTATAAGTAGTATCCAGCTGAGGATTAATGGAATCGTACGCTGCAATGTGATTGAAGTCAGAACTTAGTTTCCAATGTTTCAATGATGGTTTGGCAATATCAAAAGTCCCATCAATAAAGGTCCCTACCTGGATATAAATTTCATTACCGCTATTAAGATACCAGCTTCCGGCAGTAATACTTTGTACATTGTTATAAGTAATGTAATAGGCAACTACAACACCATCCCGTTCAAAAGATAATTTATAAGTGCAGCATTCATTTCCATCTGTATAGCTGGGTAGCTGATTGAGGTAATTATCTAAAGACGGACCAACATATGCACCTTTCACTTTCCATAATCCTTGAACGATTTGATCTTCTGTAATTTTTTTGCAGGAATTAAAACAGAAGAAAACACTGCCGCATAGCAGAGAAAGGATAATGGAACGGATAAATTTCATTCGTGAAAAATTTTATCAATAATAATAAGAACTTATTGGAGAACAGCAACAGGCTTCCCAACAGCAGCCATATATTCACTTGTTAGTTCTTCCGCAATCTTCTTTACCGGCCTGATGGAGTGAACATATTCTATAGAAGGTCCAGCACACCACATGGTTTGGTAAGTAGCTCCGAAGGCTGCTTTCTCCAAAGCTTTCATGCCTTTATAATAGGTAATCATCTTTGTCCACTTCTTAATTCGCTTATTGCTATTTAGAAATTTCTCCACAAAGTTTTGCTGTGTTCCAATCTTCTTAACATAATCAGTATTAATAACGGAACAAGGAGTTCCTGATAACTTAGTAGTCATCACAATATCCTTAGCACCATGATTAACACAAGCCATTTTGTATTCATTTGTAACTGGTGCCTCATCTGACGCAATAAAAGGACTGCCGATAGAAATTCCGCAGGCGCCATGATCCAGCATTTGTTTCATTTGTTTTCCATTGCCAACACCACCCGCAGAGATTACCGGAATCTTGCAATGTTTAACCAAAGTAGTTATCAGCTCATGCGGTCCTATCTTTCCTGCATGACCTCCGGCTTCGCTATTTACTGCGATGATAGCATCCACCCCAAGAGCCTCCACCTTTTTGGCGTAGGCTAAATCAATAACATCGGCAAAAACTTTAATTCCTACCGGCTTACAAGCTTTAATAGTTTCTTCAGGTGAGCCAAGGGAAGTGATGATAAAAGGAACCTTGTATTCAACACAGGTTTTCAGTTGCTCTTCTAAGCGAATATTCGACTTATTCGTAATCAGATTGATTCC
>JAZKEP010000083.1:1433-7943 GCA_040387015.1 Bacteroidota bacterium | reverse complement strand
ATTGATTCCATAAGCTTTATCAGTAGCCGCTTTTATTTCATCCAGTGCTTTCCTGAAGTCTGCATCGGTTCTGTAATTCAAAGCAGGGATAGCTCCTGCAATTCCCGCCTTAGCGGCTTCTATTACCATTTTTGCGTTACTCACCAAAAACATAGGAGCCATAATCACCGGGTAATCGATATTGAGCATTTCAGTCAGGGCTGTTTCAACTTTAGGCATAGAAGTTTATTTATGTTACAAACTTAAAAAGTAAATGGTGTCATACAATGTCTGGCAGCACCTCCATTTCCTCTCCCAAAACTTTTCATATTTGCAAACCAATTTTTAATCTGCATGTCTCAGTTGATTCTTACCATAGACCTTGGCACTTCCGGACCGAAGGTTGCTTTATTTGACACTAAAGCGAAGTGCATAGGATATGAATTCGAAGAAGTGCCCTTATTGCTCTATGAACACGGGGGAGCTGAACAGCGGCCTTCCGACTGGGTAAATGCCATTAAGAGTTGTTACAAGAAACTAATTACGACTACTCAGGTTAATCCGAAAAACATTATTGCCATTAACTGCACCGCTCAATGGAGCGGTACCGTGTGCGTAGATAAAAACGGGAAGGAATTAATGGATTCTGTTATCTGGATGGACACCCGCGGTGCCGAATATGTAAAGCAACTTACCCACGGCCCTATTCGTGTGGAAGGATACGGAGTTGGAAAAATGTTAAAATGGATTCGGTTAACCGGGGGGGGGCCAACAAAAAGCGGTAAAGATTCCATTGCCCATATTCTATACATTAAAAATAAGTTGCCGAAAATTTACGATAGCACTTATAAATTTCTCGAGCCAAAAGATTATCTCAATTTATGGCTTACCGGAAAATTCACTGCATCTTTTGACTCCATTACTCTTCACTGGGTTACTGATAACCGCGATATAAACAATGTAACTTACCACGATGGCTTGCTACAGCTAACGGGTATTGACAAAGAAAAACTTCCCGATCTTGTTCCCTCCAATTCAGTACTTGGTAATGTCACCAGGCAAATTGCTGCTGAATTTGGATTAAATGAAAATGTGAAAGTCATTTCAGGTACACCCGATGTGCATTCTGCCGCCATCGGCTCCGGTGCCGTAAAGGATTACGAAGGCCACTATTATATCGGCACATCATCCTGGTTAGTGAGTCACGTACCATTCAAGAAGACAGACATATTTCATAACATGGGAACATTGCCTGCGGCCGTGCATGGAAAGTATATGATTACCAATGAACAGGAAACTGCAGGAGCGTGTTTAAACTTCCTAAAGAATAATTAAAAACAGGTGCAGCACCCAAAGATTTTTACAAATTGGTGGATAAGATAGTAGCTAAAGTGCCGGCAGGAAGCGAAGGCGTATACTTTCTTCCGTGGTTGTATGGCGAGCGAAGCCCTGTTGATGACCATTCGGTACGTGGTGGATTTTATAACCTAAGCCTCAACAATAACCGCACTGAAATGATGCGGGCTGTGCTGGAAGGTGTAAGTTTAAACGGTCGTTGGCTTTTGACCTATGTAGAAGCTATGATGGGAAGAAAGTTTGAATCAATAAATTTCATTGGTGGCGGAGCTAACTCAGCGGTTTGGAGTCAGATTGTTGCCGATGTTTTCAATCGCCCAATTAATCAAATGAAAGAACCTCTGATGGCGAATTCCCGCGGTACTGCTGTATTGGCCTTACTCTCCTTAAAACTGATGCACATAGATGATGTATCAAAAGCAGTTGAAGTAAATAATGTGTTTGAACCGAATAAAAATAACAGCGCCCTTTATGATGAAATGTTTGAGCGCTTTGTAGAGATATACACTAAGAACAAGCCGATATTTGCCAAGTTGAATAACTGACGATAACCGCCCATTGACCATCGACCCTTGACTTGTGGTAAGAGACCCTTGTATTTTCAATGGTCAATCGTCAGCTGTCAATAGTCATAAATACAAATACATGAACATCGAAGAAATTTCCGAAAAATTAGGCTGGCTTCCTCCATCCGTTGCACGTTTCATTGAGAAAAGAATGAAAAAGATTCCTGCTGTCAAAAAAATGATTGACGGTGAGAATGATAAAACCATGAAAACACTTGAGGCTTCGCTAAAGCCTTACAGTGGAAAATTTGAGAAATACGCTTCTCTCCCGGCTTCAGGCTTAAGCCACGAGAAAATCCTCCATGACATTCAAAGCATGCACGACCTTGAAACCGTTCGCTGGAGAGAGGGATATGTGAGCGGTGGTATTTATCATGGCGATCAGGAGCACATCAATTTTCTGAATAAGGTTTATGCCTTGCAGTCGCAGAGTAATCCCATACATTCTGATTTGTTTCCTTCTGCTACCAAGTTTGAAGCCGAAATAGTTTCAATGGTGGCCAACCTGCATGGAAAGGGGAAAAGTGAGCACAATACTAACGTCTGCGGAACCGTTACCAGTGGTGGAACAGAAAGTATTCTCTGCGCCATAAAATCGTATCGCGACAGAGCCCGGGTAGAGAAAGGAATTACCGAACCGGAAATGATACTTGCCACTACCGCCCATGCAGCCTTCGACAAAGCTTCGCAATACTTCAACATTAAGCAGGTAAAACTTCCTGTTACCGGAAACTACTCCGCTGATATCAGCGCGCTCAAACGCGCCATTAACAACAACACCGTAGTTATTGTTGGCTCCGCCCCTTCCTTTCCTCACGGAACATTTGACCCTATTAAGGAAATGTCGGACATCGCTTTAAAACACGGTATCGGTTTTCACACCGATTGCTGCCTCGGTGGCTTTGTTGTTCCTTTTGCCGAAAAGCTGGGTTACAAAGTTCCTATCGTTGATTTCCGTTTGCCGGGTGTTACTTCCATGAGCGTGGATACCCACAAATATGGCTATGCGGCTAAAGGAACTTCCGTTGTGCTTTACCGCACTCCCGAACTTCGCCATTACCAGTTTTACACGCTTACCGAATGGCCGGGCGGTTTATACTTTTCTCCTACGCTTGCCGGCAGCAGGCCCGGAGCTTTAAGCGCTGCCTGCTTGCAATGGGTGAAGAAGGCTACCTGAAAGCCACCAAAGCCATTATTGAAACTGCAGATAAGATTAAGGAAGGTGCTAAGTCTATCCCCGAACTTAAAATATTGGGTGAACCGGTTTGGATTCTTGCCTTTGCCAGCGATACGCTAAACATTTATGAAGTGCTCGACCAAATGGGAAAGAAACACTGGAACCTAAACGGCTTGCACAAGCCCCCTTGCTTTCATATTGCGCTTACACTCCGCCAAACTCAGCCGGGTGTAGCCGAAAAATTTATTGCTGACCTGAAAGAATCGGTTGCTTACGTAAAGGCAAACCCGGGCAGTAAAGATGGTTTAGCCCCTGTTTATGGCCTTGCCTCTTCGCTGCCTTTTAGAGGAATTGTAAGCGATATACTTAAAACCACACTGGATGTGGTTTATAAGGTTTAGTTCCCCATCTATCGACTTATTTTCTATTTTCTTTTAAAAATAAGATACTGACTACCCGTGTAAGGAATAGTGGCGCTAATCCCTATCATGGAGTCCATATATTTTACATCACTTGACAGAACCCCTGAAAAAAAGTTGGATCCGGCAAGATACATCCCGAAGATTAAAGAATAGCGTTGATTGTATAATAGCGAGTCGTTCACGTAACATGCATAGGTGCTATCGGTAAACACAACATCCAGTGTATCGGTTCCGCGAATTTCTGCGCTGCCATAAGATATATAACCATACCGTGAATGATACTTCGAGCATTTTAAGGTCCAGCTGCCTCTGAGGGTTGCCCGAATTTCGTTACTATCAGAAAGGGAGGATAGACTTTCGAAGGTTGAATGTAAAGGAGCACACAGACAGGAGTCAGTAGCGATTGCACAAATTGCATCCAAGTCAGGCTTCTTCTTACAGGAAGAAGCCATTATAATGCTCACTACAAATAAACACAGACAACCTGCTTTTAAATAATTCATGTTCGAATTTATGAAACTGATTTAACACTGACTGAATGTATTATCCAAATTACACAATTAACGAATTTATGACACTTCTGTGACAATTCTCACGAGCCGGGGTTCTCTCCCCTCACGTCTTATCAGTATGTTTGCATGCCCTAAAATGAAGCATCCAAAGCCAATTGGCGAATTATTAATGAATACACTGCTTGTTCGCATTTCCCTTTTCGCTTTTCACCTTCTGCTTCTCTCCAACTCATTTTCTCAGGTTGTCAGCGAAATGTCCCCTGCTGATACCACAAAAAAGACCATTCTGGATGTTAAGGACATAGTGGTAACCGGACAATATGGTTCCAACTCCGTTCAAAAATCGGTGTATGAAGTAAAGGTGATTAGCAGCGATGTAATAAAGGCGAAGGGTGCTAACAACCTGCGCGAAGCCCTTCAAAACGAGTTGAGCATAGACCTCGGTCAGGATGCCATTTTCGGCAGCAGCTTAGGTATCAATGGCATTTCGGGTGAAGGAGTTAAGATTATGGTGGACGGGGTTCCTGTGGTGGGGCGCTTAGATGGCAAACTCGACCTGAGCCAGATTACCATCAACAACATTGAACGCATCGAGGTGGTGGAAGGCCCCCTTTCGGTGATGTATGGCACCGATGCCATGGGCGGTGTGATAAACATCATCACCAAAACTTTTCAGAAGGAGAAGGTGAACCTGAACCTGAAAGGCTACTACGAAAGCGTGGGCCAATACAATGTGGAGGTGAACGGGGGCTTTGCTTTTAAGAAGAGTCAGGTTTTTCTCACCGCAGGCCGCAACTTCTTCAACGGTTATTCTTCTATCGATTCCATACAGCGGGTAAAGGAGTGGAAACCCAAAGAGCAATACTTTGCCGATGCCAAGTATATGTTCACCGGCAGCCGTTTCCGCGTTTCGCTCACAGGTGCTTTTTTCAGGGAGTTGCTGATTGACCGCAGTGCCCCTAGGCGAACACTTTCCTACGAAAACAACGACACTACCTGGACCTATCTCGGCACCGATGCCCACCGCATTACTTACCGCCCCCGCGCTGCCCTTTCGTTCATGTATCGTTTTAAAGAGAGTAGCCAGCTCGATTTCCTGCTGGGTTACTCGGGATTTATCCGGTTCAGCAATCTCTACAGTAAAGACTTAGTTACCCTAAAGGAACAAAAAGCTCCGCCTGAGCAAAACGACACTACTACCTTCCACCACATCGTTTTTCGCCCTACTTATACTTTACCTGCCTGGAAATACCGCCTTAACTTTCAGTTTGGGCTGGATATTAACCAGGAGTTCACCACTCAAACAAGGGTGGAGGGCGGCAGTAAAAAGCTGGGCGACTATGCCGCTTTCGGCAGCATAAAGATTAACCTGCTGGATGGGCTCGATGTGCAGCCTGCCATCCGCTTTAGCTATAACACGCTTTTCCAGATCCCGCTGATTCCATCGCTTAACCTGCGCTATAACTACCGCGATAAGCTGGTGTTCCGCGCTTCTTACGGCAGGGGATTCCGTGCTCCTTCTATCAAAGAGCTTTATCTTACTTTCTTCGATAGCAACCATGCGCTTAAAGGTAACCCCGACCTGAAACCCGAAGACGGCCACAACATAAACTCCTCGCTCAACTATAACCGCCCCGTTAAAAACGGTCACAAAGTAACCTTCGAGATTTCGGGCTTTTACAACAACATCAAGAATAAAATTGACTGGAAAGTATTTGTAAGCCCCGGCCCCGACTTGGATACCTTTGAATATTTCAACCTTAAAAAATACATTACTTACGGAGGCGATGCTACACTGGGCTATAGCTGGAAAAGGCTGCAACTACGGGCTTCGGCACAGCTTACCCGTTTTGAGCTGAACACCACCGCCAGCAACACGAATGTTTTCAAACTCCTCAGTCCGGCTTTTACGGGCAATGCTTCTTACACGATTCCAAAAGCGGAAATTGGTATCAACATCTTCTACAAATACACGGGCCTTACCCCTATTTTCGGAACCAACAGCAGTTATCAAACAGGTACGCGCAATGCTTATCACTCGCTCGATATTTCCCTTTCGCGCAGTTTCTGGAAAGATCGCATTCAGTTGATTGTGGGCGGAAAGAATTTAGTGGGCGTAACCAACGTAACCGCCAACAACGTTAGCGGAGTGGGCCATAACTTCAATAGCAATGCCTTAAATGTTGGTTGGGGAAGAACTTTCTTTACTTCATTAGTATTGCACTTTAGTAAATGAGAAAGAGCTTAAACATAATACGTCCAAAACTGGCTGTCATGCCGAGGAACGAGGCATCTTGTATTTGTTCTGCCGATAAAATACAAGATCCTTCACTTCGAAAAGCCTTCGTTCAGGATGACAAATCTTTTCTAATTTCCCAACTGCCGCATTCTCGAATTCTCACATTCTCCCATTCTCACATTCTTCTCCTGTTTCTCTTATTAGGCCTTTCTTCCTGCTTCAAAGAAAAACCCCTCCCCTCTCCTTCGGGCGAAAGTAT
>JAZKEP010000083.1:0-1423 GCA_040387015.1 Bacteroidota bacterium | reverse complement strand
CGGGCAGACCAATACGATTGAGATGGGTGAAGATTATACCGACCAGTTTTTCTATAGCCTTAAAACTAATTCGGTTCTGTCTCACAACTCAAGGTTCATTTACGACCTGATGTTTGAATGCGATGCCAACAAGTTTCACATCTGGCTGAACACTGCCAAGTTTATGAGCCTGGTGCGCACCGATAAAACCGCGCTGAGCGATGTAACCATCAACGATACCATAGGCCGCGATTTCCGGTTTGAGCTGGGTGCCTTCAACCCCGATTCTAATTCTTTCGGGCAGTGGTGGGATACCCTTTCTGCCCAGCCTTCTTCGGCCGGCAAGGTGTATATCATTTACCTTGGTAAAGATGCTCTGGGCGCGCCCATCGGCTATATGAAGATGAAGGTAAATAACTTCACCGGGGGCTCGTATTCTATCACCTATTCCTCCCTTACTTCCACCGATTCTACAACCATTTTAGTCGAAAAGGATATTACCCGCAACTATGCTTACTTCAGTTTTGCTTCGAACAGTGTGCTTAGCAACATTGAGCCTGCGAAGAGCGACTGGGATTTATGTTTTACCCGCTACACCATAATCTTCTACGAGCCTGACTTTACCCTGCCTTATGAGGTTACCGGGGTGCTGCACAATCCATCGCACGTTACGGCCTATATGGACAGCACTGTAAACTTCGACAGTATGCGTATTGCCGATGTTAACTTCAGCCGCCTGCAAACCCGCAGAGATGCCATAGGTTATACCTGGAAAAAGGTGGAGAACGTGACTTCTAACTTCAGCTATAACATGAACCGCCACTATAGCTATTTTATTAAGACCGGAGAAGACAGCTACTACAAGCTGAGGTTCTTCGATTTCTACCGAGATACCAAAACCGGCTACCCGGCTTTTGAGTTTTATCAGCTTTAGACATATAGGTTAAAAACAATACCCTCAAGACTGCTGTCATGCCGAGGAACGAGGCATCTTGTATTTGTTCTGCCGATAAAATACAGGATCCTTCACTTCGCAGAGCCTTCGATCAGGATGACAAACTCCCTCATCTCCCACCAAAACCCTCCATTTTTCTCCAATTTAACACAAAAGATCTCTGGGTAGTCATACCTTGGGGCTGGGTAGTCTTACCTGATAGCTGGGTAACCCCACCTGATAGCTGGGTAACCCCACCTGATAGCTGGGTAACCCCACCTGATAGTTGGGTAACCTCACCTGATAGCTGGGTAGCCTTACCTGATAGTTGGGTAACCTCACCTGATAGCTGGGTAGCCTTACCCGATAGCTGGGTAACCTCACCTGATGGCTGGGTAGCCTTACCTGATAGCTGGGTAACCTCACCTGATGGCTGGGTAGCCTAACCTGATGGCTGGGTAACCTCACCTGATAGCTGGGTAGCCTTACCTGATAGTTGGGTAACCTCAC
>JAZKEP010000082.1:43146-55614 GCA_040387015.1 Bacteroidota bacterium | reverse complement strand
ACTTAGTTAAAGTATATGTGAAACAAACAGGCATTCGTAAAGTGTGCATGGCTGGAGGAGTGGCGCTGAATTGTCTTGCCAACCAAAAGATAGGCGCATTGCCGGAGGTAGATGAACTATTCATTCAGCCCGCATCGAGCGATGCGGGTATTTCTCTTGGTGCCGCGTATCTTGCCAGTGTTGAATCAAATTTTCTGCCCCAGATAATGAACCATGTTTTTTATGGCAATACGCATTCTGATGAGGCCATAGAACAAGCCTTGAAAAATTGCAATGTAACTTACACTAAATCAAAAGATGTGGTTGCAGATGCTGCAACTGCATTAGCCGAAAATAAAGTTATAGGCTGGTTTCAGGGAGCTATGGAGTTTGGGCCGCGAGCTTTGGGCAACCGAAGTATTTTGGCCAATGCTGCGGCAGAAAATATTCAGGCTACTGTAAATCATAAAGTAAAATTCCGCGAAGGGTTCCGACCTTTTGGTGCCTCGGTGCTGCAGGAAGATTTTCATACTTACTTTGAAGCACGGTGCGATGAAGCCCCGTTCATGACCAAAGTGTTTAATGTAAAACCGGGGTATCAGCAAACGCTGAAAGGAGTAACACATGCCGACAGTACCTGTCGCGTGCAAACAGTAAATAAGCAACAGAACGAAATGTATTACCGCCTGCTTAATGAGTTCAAACAAAAAACAGGAACGGGAGTATTGCTCAACACCAGTTTTAACCTTAGTCACGAGCCGATTGTTTGTACACCACGCGAAGCTATTGCCAGTTTTTTTGCCAGCGGCATTGATGCTCTGTTTATAGGCAGTTATTGTGTTTTCAAAAAATAAGAAATTGAAACCAGCCGGTAATTTGCAAACTCTTACCGAAGAACTCTTTAGCATCCGCAACCAATACGGGGCTGCATTTTTGTTGCGCAAAAAAACATTGCTCGAAGAAATACTTCGCCAGCCTTTTAAAAACAAGAAGGCCCTTGAAGCACTCTCCGACACCCTGCTTTTTCTGATGGCTTACCCTGATGATAAACAGATTCATCTGCTGGCAACAAAAACGTTGGCCAAGTTAGAGAGCGAAGCAATCACGCACGAAAATCTTCAAACGCAACTTTACAATTCAGGTATTGCGGGCAGCACTATTTGTGCAGAATTCGGTTTTGAAATAGTGAAATGGCTGAGGGCCACCTATGGCAAAAATGTTTCATTAGAATCTATCACGGCACCTGACGGACAGATACTCTATATCCTCTCGGCCATGATGCCGCATATTGAATCGGAAATATTGCAGGACGAAAACAGCACCTGGAAAGAATGGCTGAAACAAAACACCCGCAAGGGTGACGATCTGCTGGATACACTCATCAATATTTTTGACAACAACACCACGCGCCCCGAAGTAAAAGACGAATTGTGGAATGCACTGGGCATCTACATTACCGTGAATCATGTGCCGCATTTGCAATTACCGGAGCGGATCACTTCTATCCATTATCACGACTCGCTGATTAAAAAGGTAACGCTGGAAAAGCGCCCCGATGAAAAACCCGTTAAAGTAAAACTGACGCAGGCCGAAGCAGAAAAAATAATTGAATGCGGGCGCATGGTGTTGCTGCGCTACATCCGCGAAATTGACCCCGTTAGTTTTTCCGACCCATCGCTACTATCTTATTATAAATTATCGCATGGCGTTTCGATTGCGCTATACGGCATGCGCAACGAAAGGCGCCATCCCATTGATAGCTACATGGGTTATGTGGCATTCAAAAACGGATTGCCTGTGGCCTATGCGGGTTCCTGGGTGCTGTTCGACAGTGCGCGTATTGGGCTGAATATTTTTGCTCCCTATCGCGGAGGCGAATCGCTTTATATTTTCGAACAGATACTGAAACTGCATAAACAGGCCTATCGCCTCCACCGCTTTACTGCCGACCCTTACCAGATTGGAAAGAACAACAGCGATGGAATAAAATCGGGTGCCTTTTGGGTTTATTACAAACTCGGCTTTCGACCCATGCGCGAAGACCTTCAGCAACTTGCCGAAGCGGAGGCGCAAAAAATTCTGCAGCAAAAGGGGTATAGAAGTTCTTCTTCGGTGCTTAAAAAATTAGCTGATTCCAGATTAGAGCTTACCGTAGGTAAGCGCGGCCATGTGCGTTTTGATGCCAACGATTTAAGTGTGAAGTATATGCAGTTGGTGAACGAAAAATATTCGGGAAACCGCGCAGCGGCACAGCAGCATTCGCTTCACCGCCTGCTCAAATTATTGAAATGGGAAAAGCTGAAGATAAACGCCAACCTTGAATATGTGCTTAGCAACTGGAGCGTAATTTTAATGGCGAATGAAAACACGTGGCGCAGCGATAAAGCCTTTATCGCCCTGCTCAAAAAAATAGTTCTTCTAAAGGCAGCAGGCAGCGAGGAGGAATACATTTTTGAATTGCAGCGTTCGCGCAAGTTGAGAGCGATGGTGGAAGAGTTGTTTCGCTAAAGAATGGAAGGCAAGCTCACCTTCCGGATAAGGCTTTTATATTTGAGCAATTCATCATTTTGAAGTACGATGTAGGTAATTCATCCGCCACGAATGCTTTTTAACTCACTCGATTTTGCCGTATTTCTTCCTTTAGTATTTATACTGTATTGGTATGCATCCAGTGGACGCCTTAAGCTGCAGAATATACTGTTGTTGGTTGCCAGTTATTTTTTTTACTCCTGCTGGGACTGGCGCTTCTTGTTTTTGCTTATCTTCTCTACCGGGCTTGATTATTTTTCAGGTATTATGATGTACGAGGCTAAGCGCTCGTCCTCAAAGAAAATATGGTTTTGGCTTAGCGTTATCATCAATCTCGGATTTCTGGGGGTATTCAAGTATTATAATTTCTTTATCGGCTCTTTTGCAGATGCGCTACAATTGATTGGTATAAACAGCCACTTCGCTACGCTGCAGGTTATTTTGCCTGTAGGCATTTCCTTTTATACTTTTCATGGTTTATCTTATGTCATTGACATTTATAAGAACCGGATTAAACCCGAGAGAAACTTTGTGGATTATGCGGTGTTTGTCAGCTTTTTCCCGCTTCTTGTAGCAGGACCTATTGAGCGGGCTACCCATCTTTTACCACAAATTAAAGCCCCGAGGACTTTTGATTATGCAAAAAGCATTGACGGCCTCAGACAAATACTTTGGGGTTTATTTAAGAAGATAGTTATTGCAGATAACTGTGCAGAGTTTGCCAACATCATCTTTAATCATTCCGAAGAGTATCATGGACTTACTCTGATTCTTGGCGCCTTGTTTTTCACCTTCCAGATATATTGTGATTTTTCGGGATATTCAGATATTGCTTTAGGCACTGCCCGCTTATTTGGAATTGACCTACTCCGAAACTTTGCGTTTCCATACTTCTCTCGCGATATTGCTGAATTCTGGAGGCGCTGGCATATATCCCTCTCAACCTGGTTCAGAGACTACCTGTATATCCCTTTAGGTGGAAGCAAGGGAGGCATGATGACCAAAGTGCGAAATACCTTTATCATCTTTTTGGTGAGTGGTTTCTGGCATGGGGCTAACTGGACTTTTATTGTGTGGGGAGCGCTGAATGCATTGTATTTTTTGCCCCTTCTGCTTACCGCTAAGAACCGAACGCATTTGGAAATAGTTGCCCAGGGAAAATATTGGCCTACTCCGAATGAGTTTATTCGCATAGCAACAACATTCGGCCTTACCGTATTTGCATGGATATTCTTTAGGGCAGAAAGTGTAACCCATGCTGTCTCTTACATCGGCAGCATGCTTGCAGGATTAACCAGACCCGCTGCATATTTAGAAGCCCATCGGTTTTTGTGGGACAAAGTAGGCCCTGCCCTGCCGGTATTAATTTTGTTTTTCTTCTTAACGGAATGGATAGGCAGGGAAAAACAGTTTGCATTAGCGCGCTTAGGATTAAGCTGGCCTAAACCCGTTCGCTTAAGCTTTTATTACTTTCTGGTAATCGTTATTTTTTACTTTGCCGGCACTGAGCAGCAGTTCATCTACTTTCAATTTTGACATGAAGCGATTTGTTACTCATACCCTGCTATTTATAACACCTGTTTTGCTTATTGCTTTGTGTTTGGAGTTGTTGTTGCGCAATATTCCTAACGATTACAGTTACAAAAAAAATTACCTGGATAAGCACAGCGATAGCCTGGAGGTGCTGTACCTGGGAAGCTCACACATGTATCGGGGTATAAATCCGGAGTTTTCACAAATGAAGGGATTTAATGCTGCCATGGTATCTCAAACCCTGGAGTACGATTATAAAATATTCCAATTATACAGCGAGCATCTTGCATCTTTAAAGTGGGTGGTCATTTCTGTGTCTTCTTTTTCTTATTTCCAACGCTTGGAAACCAGCAAAGAGAGTTGGCGAATTAAGAACTATACTATTTATTGGAGATTAACTGACGGTAGTAAAGTTGCAGACCATATCGAAATTCTCAGTTCTAAGTTGCGCTTAAATATTGCACGCCTTTATAATTACTACATACTAAATCAACCCAACATATACTGCTCGGAACTTGGCTGGGGCAGGCGGCAAAGTAATTTCAGCCCTACCGACAAAAACAAAACCGGCAATGAAGCTGCTGAAAGACACAATAAAGCAGGCGAAGAAGGGTATGAAGGGAACATAAAACTCGTGGAGGATATAATAAGGACTGCTCAACAGAAAAATATTCGGGTTCTGTTGTTTACGCCCCCTGCCTATTCTACCTACACCACCCATCTGGATAATGAGCGTTTATTATACACTATCAAAAAATCGGAGGCCATAGCTCGAGCGCATTCCAATTGCAGTTATATTAATTTATTATCCGATAGTACTTTTGGTGAAGAAGATTTTTTTGATGCTGACCACCTAAACTCAGCGGGCGCTCGTAAACTCACTCAAAAAATAGACTCTCTTCTTTAGATCCTTCCAGCTACTCCACCCGTGTCACCATCCAGCCCGTTTTACTGCGCAGTTTGTCGGCTTCCTCGTTGGTTAGTAGTCGGGGGCATCTTCTTTCCCTGTTTCCGGCAAAATTACTACGGCCTTTCAACAATCATACACCGTAATAAAAAGATAATATACGGGATACAGTCAGTAGCATACTGTAGCCAATCGGTAGGTATCAGTACGCCGTAGGTAGGAAACGGTAGATAGTAGGTAGCAACCGGTAGCAAGTGGTAGACATTTTTTTCAGAAATGCTTAACTGCCTTCTGTATACTATAATCTATGCTTCTTGAACAATTGGCGAAGCAGTTTTAATGCCAGCTAAGTTCCGTTTAGCGGGATAATAATATTGCATTGGCTTTTTGATAGCCGGAAGTTTAAAATTTAGTTAGATGCACCCCCTTTTTTGCATCATTATTCACTGAACAAATACCAAATAACCGATTTCTTCCAAGGTAATAGACCTCTGTCATAATTCAACGGGATGGCACTATATACTACGGTAATTTCGTAAACCTTACAGGTTCGGTAGATGAGTTGCGCTGTTATTTTGCTGCGGTTGCTTTTTCAACCTTCATACCTACGCTTTTCATAAACCCAAGCGGGTTAGCGCGCATATCCTGCGTCATTTTGAAAGTGTATTTGCCCGTTAGCGGAAAGAAGGCATTATCCTGAATGGGAATTTGAATATCGCAGTTGTCGCCCAGGCAGTCGCCATGCCAAACGCCATCAGGCCCCGACAAAACAAGGTTTACGCGTCTTTCAAATTTTTTTCCATTGGGGAAAGTAGTTTCAATTTTTACCCATAGGTTGCGCCATTCAAAATTGAAACCGTGGCGCACAATCACAGCAATATTGTAGTGCTGAACCGTGTCGGAAATTTCTGCAGTAAAGGTTTTGGCATCGGCATAGTCCCATTGCTCGTCTTTTAATACTTCCACCTTCTCAAGTACCAGGTTATCATCGCAGGAAGTAAGGAATAAGCAAATAAGCAAACAGGCAAATAAGCTGATGTAGGATTTCGAATTTCGAATTTCGAATTTCGAATTTCGAATTTTTTCAGGACCATTATTTAATTCGGGTAGCATGCTATTTCTTCCTGTTATCCTTTCCGCGGTGGCGATTCTGTTGACCGCCCCTGCGTTTCTTGCGTTCTTTTTCTTCGAGGGTGTTCAGGGTTACCTGGCCTACCAAATCTTCGTGCTTACTTTCGTCCACTTTCACCACTTCTACAATCGTGAAATCAGCCAGATTTTTAGGTTTCTTGCCCGCCTTGTTCATGGCGAGTAGCTCCTTCACATCGGCAAGGTCCAGTTTAAAAAAATTTCCTCTTTGCCCATCAATCTCATACACCATCTGCCTTTTCAGCACCTCGGTTTTCTTGAGCCAGGCGGTACCTTCTTCCGTTTCAATTTTATCGGCCAGCTTCGGAAAACTCTTCAGCGCATCGCTGTAGGTATCCAGCTCGTAATTCAAACAGCACTTTAATCTTCCGCATTGTCCGCTCAGTTTATCGCTGTTGATGGCCAGGTTCTGGTAGCGGGCAGCCTGTGTGGTTACCGATTTAAAATCGGTGAGCCAGGTAGAGCAGCAAAGCTCTCTGCCGCAAGTGCCTATGCCGCCAACGCGGCCGGCTTCCTGCCGCGCACCAATCTGGCGCATTTCAATTTTTACTTTAAAGTCGCGGGCGTATACTTTCACCAACTCACGGAAATCAACACGGCCATCGGCAGTATAGAAGATAGTTACCTTCTTATTATCGCCTTGGTATTCGATGTCGCCAATTTTCATGTCCAGGCTCATTGAACGCGCCATTGCCCGCGCGCGAACAAGCGTATCTTTTTCCTTGTTACGGGCATCAAGTAAAGCGTTAACATCCGGCTCGTTTGCAATGCGTACCACATTTCTGATAGTGTCATCGCGCTCCGTAACCTTGCGCTTTTTCATTTGCAGTTTCACCAGCTCGCCCTGTAAAGACACTTCGCCTACATCATACCCTTGGGCGGCTTCCACTACTACCAGTTGTCCCTTTTGCAAGTCAAACTGACCACTGTTTCGATAAAATCCTTTTCGCGAACCTTTCTTGAAACTTACCTCTATAATGTTGAAATTCTCGTTGAAGGAAATAGGCATATCCGCAAACCAATCCATCACATTCATGCGATTGCATCCCCCCGTGGAGCATCCTCCCTTGGTTTGACAGCCGGCTACTATTCCGTCTTTGGCTGTTGTGCATGTTGAACATCCCATACTCTATAATTTATGTTGAGTCACTTATTTTCTGAGTGGACGAAGCTAAAAGAAAAAATGAAAAGGTAGTGAGGGTGCAGCTTATTCAACCGCCACCGCTTGGTTCATAAATACACTTGCAATGCGGAAGGAGTTGCTTACGAAAAGAATTTTAGGGTTGCCGTTTCGCTCAATATGATAGTGAAGTAGCGTTAACAGCTTTGATAACGCTTCGAATTGCCCTATCTCCAGTTTAGCAGCAAGGTTGGTAGCAAACTTCAATTCTTCGCCTTCCAGCTTTTCGCTTACTCCTGTTATTGAAATTAAATTGCACTCACGCAGAAAGAACAAGGCGTATTTCAGAAATATCTTTTGGTTCTCCCTTCCTATTTTAGAAATCTCCTCCACCCATTCCATCAGGTTACCCGAGTTTGCCGCGGAGTTCTTCTGCTTCAGGTTAAAACAACAAATCAGCCAGCGATGCAGTAACTTGTCGTTGGCGTTCTCCTCTCCGTTGGCATAGTTCATAGCTGCGTTAAAGTTTCCGTCACTTATGCGGGCAAGTCGCATGGCAGCGTTTTCATCCACGTCAAATCTTTGAAGCAAGGCAGCTTTTATGTCGGCATCTTCAATGGCGTTTACTTTAATCAGTTGTGTTCGCGAGATAATAGTGTTCAGTATCATCTCCACATTTTCTACTATCAAAATGAAAATGGTATCGGCAGGCGGCTCTTCAATCACCTTTAAAAGTGTGTTGCCCGCCTCCTTTAAAAATTCAGCCAGCCAGATAATCTGAATCTTATAGGTGGACTCGTATGTTTTCATACTCATGCCGCGTATGATTTCGTGGCACTCGCGCACTGTAATGTTCCCTTGACGGTTTTCCGCTTCAATGCTTTGCAACCACTCGTTCACATTCATATAAGGATTAGAGGTCAACGCATTTCGCCATTCTACAATGTAATCGTTGCTGATGGGTGGCTCACCGCTTTTACGGGGCACTACAGGAAAAGTAAAGTGCAAATCGGGATGAACGAACTTTCTGTTCTTCATACATGAAGAGCACTCTCCGCATGAATCATCCTGCTTTTTATTTTCGCATTGTATGTATTGCGCTAAGGCAAGTGCCAAGGAAAGGTTCCCGTTTCCTTCAGGCCCCGATATCATTAATGCATGCGGCACCCGCTCTGAACTGGCCATGCTGATGAGCCTTGCTTTAGCCTGCTGCTGCCCTATAACTTCTTTGAATTGCATTGACGTGAAAATAGAAATTCTAAATTAGCGGTCTGTCCGTAAAATGTCAGCCTGCTAATGAAACTCGCTCATGTTATCAATCCTGTAAAGGCGCCCTTGTCCTCCGAGTTATCGGTGGTGCAGCCTATTACTTTCGAAAGCATCCGGGTGGCGAAAGAATTTGCAGCCGGTAAAACAGCAGTGGAGCTTTATACCATTTCGTTTGCCGAGGACCTGGAGATTATTCCCTCCTTCTTTGTCAATCTTCCTGATCTGAATCGCTCTTTACTGGATGTTGGAAGTTTTACAAAAGCAAAGAAATATCCAATACTGATGGATGTGTTCCGTGCTTTATATAAGGCCAGCGATGCGGAGTATCTCATTTATACCAACATGGATATTGCGCTGATGCCTCACTTCTATGTAACGGTCGCGGATTTGATTAAAGACGATACCGATGTGTTGCTTATAACGCGCAGAGGAATTTCGGCTAAATACAAAAAGGTGGAAGAATTGCACTTAATGTATTCCGATTTTGGCGAGCCCCACCCGGGCTTTGATTGCTTTATTTTCAAACGTCATTTGCTGGAAAAAATCATTCTCGAAAATATTTGCCTGGGTGTGTCATTCAGCGAGGTGGCCCTGGTTCATAATTTTATTGCCTTTGCCGAAAAATTAAAACTGGTAGATGATTTGCACCTTACCTTTCATATTGGGAGAGAAGTAATGCCTCCTCTGGAACGCGAATCTTTCGGGCACAATAAAAATGAATTTCAGAAAAAGATTTATCCGCAATTAGAACCGTTTCTGGATATCCGAAAATTCCCTTATAGCAAACTGCCTTTTTACAAGCGAATGATTAAATGGATATTGAATCCAAGTTTCAGAACTCACCAGGTTTTGGAGATGGAAGGGAAAAATTTTCGGAGAAAGGTGAAATACCGAATTGATGGTGTTCGGTTTTCGTTGCTTGACAAGATCAGATAATCTGAACTTCCATATTTTTCATCACTTCCTTTTTTGCTTTGGATAATCTTTGTTTTATCCATACGTCAACTTTATCTGCTGCATCCAGTTCAATCAAGGTCATGTTTCCTTTTAAGTGAAGAGCCGCATTGCGAATTTGCTTTGCTTCAAGCAGGTAAATTTCCTTTTGAAGCATATACTCATAACCTAGTCCGTATTCAATCTTTTTTGTACGGCTAAACCCCAGGGACGAGTTGTAGTTATGTGCAGTCTTATTATTTCCTTTCACCTTGGCATAAACACTTTGAATGTCGAACAACAAAAAGAAAACATCCAGCATTGCCAGAGATGCCATTACAGGAACATCGCTGGCAAGGAACTTATCATCATAAATATATAAGCCCGTGTAAGCGGTTTTGTTTTCCCAATCAATGGAAGAAATATTGATGAGGCCTACAGCAATATCTTTCCGGTGAATGACGAAGAAAAAATTCTGTTCATTGTCAATGGAATCGAACCATTCGTTTTGCATTTCGGGAGTAATATCTCCTTTGTAGAACATGAACTTGGCAATCTTCCGGTCATTTCTCCATTGGCGAATTAACTCGGTCTGCGATTTTTTTAAACGTTCAAGAGTAAGGCCGTAACGGGTAATTTTCATTTGAGAATTTCCTGAATTAAATAAGGGGGCTTGCGATGTTGCAGCGCAAATAACCGGTTCAGATATTCACCGATGATTCCCAAACTGAAAAGAATCATTCCTGTAGACATAAAAACAGAAACAATCAAAGCCGTAAATCCGAGGGGTGAACCCATGGTTACTTTCATATAAATAAAGTAAATGACCAAAACCAGGCAAATCCAGAATGACAGGAAGCCAAACCAGGTCATAAACCGGAGAGGAACAGTGGTATAAGCAAAAATCAGGTTGAGGGTTAGAAATACCAGTCGGGGCAAACTGTATCCTGAAGTTCCTTCCCTGCGCGCTGCATGATTAACTTCTGTCCACTCTGTTTTTGTAGTATGCCAGGAAAGAATTTCATCAATAAATGTAAAGGAGTGGTTGTAATCTTTGATTTTATCTATTACCGAGTTATGTATGATTTTAAAACTGGAACCCTGGCCTACAGTATTACCGAATTTTTCAAAAATATAACCCACAAAAAAACTCCCCCATTTTCTTGCTACTGAATGTTGCCGTTCATCTTTATAATATCCGTACACTAAATCAGCTTGAGTAGAAGTTGCCTTGCTTATCAGATGCTCAATGTCTTCGGGGAAAAACTGCAAATCATCATCCAGGGTTATAACATACTCGCCTGAAGAAAATTGAAAGCCGCACAGGATAGCTTTATGCTGTCCGAAGTTTTTACGCAAGTGTATGCCAATCAATGCAGCTCCGAATTTTTGTTTTATCTCTCTTATTACATTCCAGCTATTGTCGTGACTGAAATCATTTACCAGAATAATTTCAAACGAAGCCCCAATTTTATTAAAGGTGGTTTCTATACGCGTACACAATTCCCACAACGTTTTTTCACTATTGTAAACCGGCACTACTACGGAATATTCGGGTGTAAGGGTTTTCATTGCTCAATCAATTCCGGGCAAACAATTTTTTCTGTTTCAAGATAGACACTTCCCCACGATAAGCCAACCCCAAATCCTGAAAGCAACAAATTTATTTTTTTTGATGTGAGGTTTTCCCTGAGTTTAGTAACCATGGTCATTGGAACACTTGCGGAACTTGTGTTACCGTAATCATATAAACTGTAAGGCACTTTAGCTGCTTCTACCTGCAGTTTCTTTCTCACGCTTTCCAGCATCAGTAAATTAGCCTGATGAAATACAAAATAATCAACCGATGCTTTATCTAGTTTCGTCTCATTCAACAGCGTATTAATGTTAGGTGCAATTTCGCGTAAAGCAAAATTGAAAATCTTCAGCCCGTCTAATTTCATATCTAAATTGCTGCGCGAAATTCCCTTTTCATATTCGGTAACATCCAGTGATGTTTTTGTAAAACGATTTCGATAGCCACCATCGGGAATAATAATATCGTCATATTCTTTCCCATCGGTTTGAAGATTAAAATGCATAGGGCTATTGGCACTGTTCTCCAGCGCGGTTGCGGTGCCTGCATCTGAAAACAGCGGGGCCGTACTCTTATCCTGCATCGAAATGGTTTGCGTGGAAATGTCGCCTACCAGCAACAGGGCCTTACCACCGGGCATATTTTGCAGCAGGCTTGCCACAATAGAAAGCCCATACACATAGCCCGAGCAGCCCAGGTTCACATCAAAAGCAATGCAGCTTTTGGGCAGGCCGAGTTTATCCTGCAGCAAGGAGGATGTATTGGGAATAATGTAATCGGGCGTTTGCGTTACAAAAACAACGGCTTTTATTTCTTCCCTGTTCCACTGCAAATCGCGCAGCAGTTTCTCGGCAGCAATGCAGCACAGGTCCGAAGCGGTTACGCCTGCGGGCGCCACCCTGCGATAGCGAATGCCCACCGTTTTTATAAAAAGCTCTCTTTCGTTTTCGGTTAGAAGGTCTATTTCTTTGTTGTCTTCAACCTGCGCGGGAACGCAGGCGGCCAAACCGCTCAATTTTACATTCGGCACGGTAAAAACAGCCATAGCTATTTGCTTTTTACAATTTCAAAAAGGTCGGCTACCGTGTTGGCTTTTTTCAAATCTTCGGCAGTAACGGTTTTCGATAATTCCGAATCAATCATAGCTATAACAATAAGCGCCATCATACTGCCCCATTCTTCCAATTTTTTAAACTCGGTATCGGGCTTTATGGAAAGCGGATTGGTCTGATTAAAGCAATCGGCAAATTTTTCAGTAAACTCTTCGCGCAGCATTATGCGTGCAATTTATAAAAGGTTGGGTTGCCTGCAAACCACCTATGTTGCAAAGGCCCCTGCGGCTTATGCCTTTTTCTTTTTGCGCACTGGTTTTTTTGCGCTGCCAACTACTACATCAAAACCCCAGCCTTCCATGTTTTGTTCCAGGTCGCGGTTTTTCATCGCCAAAAACTTTTTAATACCCACCACATGATA
>JAZKEP010000082.1:35583-43136 GCA_040387015.1 Bacteroidota bacterium | reverse complement strand
TAAAGAGTGCCCGCGGTAAACGAAGTTTGCCCCTGGGTAACGCCCAGCAATTGGCGCGCTTCGCCCATTAATCCATGGGCCATCTCCATATATTCAATGGCCTGCGCACGTTTACTCAGGGCCTCGGTCATCAGCGCTTCAAACTCCACCATATTTACCAGTGGGTTGTTCAGCAAAGGACTGGAAGCACCTAACGCAATATGCTTTTTCCAGATATCTTCTATCAGAGATACATACTTTTCGGGATGACCTACAGGAATTGGTATCCGGACCGTTCGCCTTGCCATAAGTTGAGTAGTTTTAATGCGAAAGTAAACAGCTTTCGCAAAATAGTAAATAACTTTTATAATAATTTAGAGAAATTTTATGCCATAGTTTATAATTATGATTCTATAGTTACAAACTATAGCAACAAAGTAATATTTTCTATGAAAATGTGATTTGCTTTAGTAAGAAAGTAACATACTTTAATGCCAAAGTAGAATGCTTTATCGTTCGGTAGTCAACTCTTGATGGTTCCAATGCATGTTTTGGAAGAAGTAAGGAACAATTTGATGGTTCGGAAGAAGAACAAAAGGGTTCTTTATGTCGTTTTGGGAAGAAAAATATAAGTACTGCTGATAAAACAGGTCCTTTTCTGGTTTCACCATATATCCGGCTTACACAAGCGCAAAAAATTCGGCCCGCAGAATACCGCTTATGGCTTTCGGAAAATCAGATTATCCACAGAACCGAAGACCCTATCATGCGGCTGCATCAAAAATAAATGCTCGGTAAAATATTTCTTTAAATTGCGCCCGAATTCATAGAGCAAACTGTGTAACCCATGCGTCAGTTTATTGTTTTTATTGCGTTAAGTTTTTACTGTTCCCTTCTGTCTTTTTCTCAAACCGCTACTGTTCGCGGCACCGTTAAAGACGGCAAAACCAGCGAGCTGCTCGAGAGCGTAAACGTGGTTCAGCCCCCTTCCAACGGCACCACCACCGACATAGCCGGCAATTACGAATTGAAAATAACCCCCGGTGACGTAACCCTGATTTTCAGTTACCTGGGCATGAAAGCCGATACACAATTCTTTAAGATAAATGAAGGCGAAGTAAAAACCCTGAACCTTTCTATGGGTGGCAGTCCCATGGCCGTGGAACTGCAACAGGTGGTAATTGGCGAAAGCAAAATTTCGGTCAAAATTCAAAAGGTAACCCAATCGGTAGATGTGGTGAAACCACGTATGCTCGAAAGCAACAATATTACAAACATGCAGCAGGCGGTAATGAAACTGCCGGGCGTAACCGTGCTGGACGGACAAATGAGTGTGCGCGGAGGCAGCGGCTACTCCTACGGAACCGGCAGCCGCGTTATGCTGGTGGTAGATGAAATGCCGTTGATGCGCCCCGACCGCGGTGAAATTCTTTGGGCGTTTATACCTACAGAGAATACGGAACAAATGGAATTGACCAAGGGTGCTTCCACTGTGCAATACGGTTCATCGGCCTTGAACGGGGTGCTGAACGTTACTACTTCTTATGCCCGCGATACACCCAGCACCCGCATGTCTTTTTGGTATGAAGGCCTGGGCAAACCTCCTGTCGATTCCTTTCAATGGTGGAAACGCGATGGAAAATTTTTCAATAATCCGAATACCCTCGGCATGACCTTTCTGCACAAGCAGAAATTTGGCAGTGTTGATTTTGTGTTAGGAGGAATGCTGCAAGGGTCGCAAAGCCACCTTAATAATGAGTATGAGCACATGACCCGTTTCAATAATAAGATACGCTGGCAGCCTAAAAAACTAAAGCGCCTTACGCTCGAAATAGGCACCAACGTATTGTATCGCAAAAGCGGCTTTCAGTTTTACTGGCAAGACGGAGGACATCCGTATCAAACAGCTTCGGGGGTTGATATAGATGAAAGGTATTTCTACTTCTATATAGACCCCAAGATCCGCTACCTGGATAGAAAGAACAACCAGCATAAAATATATACCCGTATTTATAGGCAGAAAAATATGGGTGGGGTCAACAACTTCTGGCTCTACAGGGTGCAGTACGACTTTCGCCACGACTTCGGCAAACTGGTTCACCTGTTGTTTGGTGTAAGCAACGACCACTCCGTAGTGGATGATGCCACCCTCGGAAAACACCAAATAGATGTTGGCGGGGGCTATGTGTTGGGGCAACTGAATTATAAATGGTTTTCGGCCAACGTGGGCATCCGTCAGGAATATTACCGCCTGGATAGTGCTATCACACCCGTTAGGCCGGTAGTAAATGCGGGCTTAAATTTCGAAATCAGAAAGTTTAATTACCTGCGGGTTTCCTTTGGCCAGTCTTTCCGGGTGCCAAGCATTGCCGAGCGATTTGTGGTTTACCAACTGGCGGGCATTCGTATTCTTCCTAATTACGATTTGAAACCTGAGCGGGGCTTTACTGCCGAGATAGGCTATAAGAGAAGCTTTAAGCTAGGAAGCTGGCTTGGTTATTTTGATGCTGTTGCTTTTTTGACCGAGTTCAAAGACATGATTGAGTTTACCTTTGGCGTAAAGTACGATCCAAGTGAAGGCATAGTTCCTTTTTTCCAATCGCAAAACATTAGCCGTGCCCGCGTTTTCGGATGGGAGCTGGCAGTAGTAGGCGAAGGCAAAATAGGTCCTGTTGATATGACAGTGAACCTGGGCTATACCTACTTTTACGGAGTTGATTTAAATGATACCGCCTGGGGAGCAAATGAACGAAACGCTAAAGTGGGAAGCTTTTTGAAAGATGCGTTTACCCATTTTAGTTTACCCAATATTCAGGAAGAATATACCTGGGATTCCGCCACAGCAGGCATGTTGAAATACCGTAACCCGCATACCTTTAAAGCCGATTTCGATTTTCTTCTGTTCAACAAATACCGTCTCGGCACCTCACTTCAGTATTACGGTTACATGACCCAGATTGATAAAATTTTCGGAATTTTTATCAAAGACATCAGGCAACAAAGAGAAGAGCGAAGAACCAAAGGCGATTTTGTTTGGGATTTAAGGGCAGGCTATGAAGTTAATCGAAATGTTTCTTTCAACTTCATTGTCAAAAATGTTCTCAATTCCAATTACGCTTTGCGAGTGGCGCGGCCCGACAGGCCACGTTCATTCACCGTTCAAATGATAGTGGGTTTTGGCGGTGCAAATAGAAATGCGCTGAATAGTAACACTTCAGGAAGAATGAATACGCTGTAACTCAACAGGTGCCTGCTTTTTTGAGTAGGTGCTATTCTTCATCTGCCACTTTAATTTATATTTACAACTCAACATCTACTTAAAACACAGCTATGAAAGATTTTACCAGACTCTTCGACATTATTCACTCCCAAAAGTCCGATTTCGAACAGCCCGATGCCTTTGCCTACAAAGTAAGTGGTGAATGGAAAAAATATTCAACCGATGATATTATCAGTCAGGGGAACAAAGTCAGTTTGTCCCTGCTTAAACTAGGCGTTAAACCGGATGATAAGATAGCTATCGTATCCAACAATCGCCCCGAGTGGAACATTGTGGATCTTGGAATTCTGCAAATAGGGGCTGTGAATGTTCCGGTGTACCCTACAATCAGTGAGCATGAGTACAAGTTTATTTTCAGCGATGCTGAAATTAAATATGCATTTGTTTCCGATAAGAACCTGTTCAATAAAATTTCAAGCATCAAGCATGAAGTTCCTTCGTTGAAAGAAATTTTCAGTTTTGAAAAAGTAGATGGCTGTAAGCACTTCAGCGAGTTCCTTGAAATAGGAGCCGGTAGCGATTTTGCTGAGGTAGAAAAAATTAAAGCCACGGTTAAACCCGAAACATTAGCTACCATTATTTACACTTCCGGCACCACCGGCAATCCGAAAGGAGTAATGCTGTCGCACAATAATATTGTAAGTAATGTAAAGGCGGTTCTTCCCATACTTCCATTGGATTCCACAAAGAGGGTGCTCAGCTTCCTTCCGCTTTGCCATATTTTTGAAAGGGTGGTTATCTATGTATATATCGCTCGCGGTGTTTCGGTTTATTATGCCGAGAGCATGGAGACCATTGCCGACAATCTGAAAGAAGTAAAACCTAATTTCTTTACCAGTGTTCCGCGCTTACTTGAAAAAGTATATATCAAACTGCAGGGTGCTGCCGCCAATCTTGACGGTTGGAAAAAGAACCTTTACAACAATGCCCTTGCTTTTGCGCAAGAGTTTAGCACGGAAAAGGAGTATGGATTGGTTGATAAACTGAAAATGGCAGTTTATAACAAACTGATTTATTCAAAATGGCGCGAAGCATTAGGTGGCAACTGCGAAGGAATTGTAACCGGAGCCGCAGCTTTAAATCCATTACTAGCGCGTGTATTTACCTGCGCAGGTATTCCGATTATGGAAGGCTACGGACAAACCGAATCTTCTCCGGTAATTTCCATCAATCCTTTTTCGTTAGATAAAATCAAATTCGGAACCGTAGGCATTCCTATCGAAGGTTGTGAGGTTAAACTTGAACAGCGCGAAGGTATGGCTGCCGGAGAAGGTGAGATTCTTGCAAAGGGCCCTAATATTATGTTGGGCTATTATAAACGTCCTGACCTTACCGCTGAAACTGTGGTGGATGGCTGGTTGAGAACTGGTGATGTAGGAACGTTTGTAGAATACAAAGGTGCCAAATACATTAAGATAACCGACCGTGTAAAAGAACTTTTTAAAACATCAGGTGGCAAATACATTGCGCCACAGCAAATTGAAAATAAGATGAAGGAAATTCCTTACATCGAGCAGATTATGGCTTTAGGTGAGAACCGGAATTTTGTTTCGGCACTTATTGTTCCTAATTTCCTGAATCTTTCCGAATGGTGCTTGAAGAACGGAGTATCGGCAAAAACGCCCGCTGAAATAGTTAAGAACTCAGAAGTTCAAAAACTTTTCCGCGATGCTATTGACGATAAAAACAAAAACTTTGGAAGCTGGGAAACCATTAAGAAGTTTGAATTGATGGAGAAAGAATGGAGCATGGAAGGTGGAGAGTTGACCCCAACTATGAAAGTGAAGCGTAAAGTGGTGAATGAAAAATACAAAGAGCTGATTGAACGAATCTACTCTAACTAGTTAGTATGCAAATAGGAATCCTTGGAACAGGAGTTGTCGGCAATACCATCGGAACCAAACTAGCGAAGCTTGGTAATAGTGTCAAAATGGGTTCCCGTGCAGCGCATAATCCTAAAGCTTTACTTTGGCTAACAGAAGCGGGTAAAGGTGCTTCGCAGGGCACGTTTGCCGATGCTGCAAAGTTTGGTGATATTATTTTCAACTGTACTTCCGGCAAGGTTTCCATGGATGCATTGAAGCTTGCTGGTGCAGAAAACCTGAAAGGGAAAATTCTAGTTGATCTTTCAAATCCCCTTGACTTTAGTAAGGGAATGCCTCCAACACTTGCGGTTTGTAATACCGATTCACTTGGAGAGCAAATTCAACGCGAGTTTCCTGAAACCAAAGTGGTAAAGACCCTAAATACCGTTAACTGCGAAGTAATGGTGAATCCTAAACTGGTAAACAATGGCGACCACGATATTTTCCTGAGCGGTAATGATGCTGAAGCAAAACAGAAAGTAAAAGACCTGCTTAAAACCTTTGGCTGGAAGGCCGAAAACCTGCAAGACATTGGAGATATTGTTTCAGCCCGTGGCACTGAAATGATTCTTCCTCTCTGGGTTCGGCTGATGGGAACGCTTGGAACAACTAAGTTTCAGTTCAAGGTGGTAAAGTAAAACACCTTTAGGTTTTATTTCTTTCCTTTAGGTTATGAATTTTCTGAATCCGTTTTGGGCCCGCAAGCGCATAGCACAATTAGATGCAGAGAAAGATGCGCACGAAATTGCTCACCTCGCTTTTGAAGTAAGGTACGGTACAAAGCTTTTCACTCATTCTATTTTTTCGGTAGCGTTTGCACGGCAGGCAGCTGTGCCCAGTATAGCGAAGGTACTTTATCGCGGAGGGAAAGGTGGAATAATTACCAATACCAAAAAGCGCAATAACGATACACTCCTTTTTTTCGGTGAATTCTATAAACATGGGGATTCGGGTTCAGGAAGGGAAGCCATTGAATTGCTGAATTTCATTCACAGTCATTTCCCTATTACCAACGAAGAAAATCTTTACACCCTAGCCACAGTTGTTTGCGAACCGAAACGCCTGGGAATTTTTCTTACTAACCGCGATATGTTTTCAAAAAAAGAGTTTCGTGCGCTCTACAATTTCTGGAAACAGATGTGCCAGCTGATGCACATCAAAGACATTCCTGAAGGTGAGGAAAGGATGTATGAATGGTATGAAGATTTTGAAAAGAAGAATTACGGCTACACCGATGAGGGAAAGAAAATAGCGGAGGCCCTTGCCGGTGAGTTTGCCGAAAGATGGTATCCTTCATTTATGAGATATTCAGGCACTCAGTATTACTACAGCCTGTTTGATGATTTTCTTTTACAGACACTTCGCATTCCAAAACCACATTTCATTTACCGCTATGGCGTAAAGTTCTACATGTGGTTTCAGTTGCGCATACTATTTCAACTTTTGCCCGATGCCAGCAACCGAAGTGTGATTGATTATTTCAATAAAGATTATCTGCCCGATTATCATATTAGTAAGGTGGGGCCATTCCCTGCGGCTTAACGCTGCTTGGTTCCTGAATATGCTCTTGTTGAATGCATAAGTTGTAAAATATGTAAACGGAATAGTTGTCTATACAATTATTTCGTTTACATTTGCACTTATTATGGCAAGCATTGAAGAGGAAATAAAGCAGGAGAAGAAATTTGGAACAGAATACGAGAAAGCAGCAGTGAACATCATGTTCACCAGCAGTTGGCTCTATAACATCAATGCCGGGCGGATGAAAAAACACGGCATTACCCCAGAGCAATACAATGTCCTTCGTATTCTACGCGGCTCTTATCCCAAACCCCTGATGCTGGGCAGCGTTACCTGCCGAATGGTAGATAAATCGAGCAATGCAACTCGTTTGGTAGAAAAGCTTCGCCAGAAAGGATATGTAGAAAGAGAACTTTGCGAAACCAACCGCAGACAGGTCGATATTATGATTACCGAGAAGGGATTGGCGCTGCTTACCAAGATAGATAACGAGGCTGAAGAATGGATAAATACGCTAAAAGGCATTACTAAAGCCGAAGCCCAGGAGTTGAATCGAATCCTTGATAAGTTAAGAAATTAAAATTTTTTGCTACAATAGTTGTATATACAAATAATGTAGTTACTTTTGTTGTCGAAATCAAAATCATGAAAAGAGATAATTTTTTAAAGAACAGTTTTCTGACAGCAGCTACACTAACCGTAGCGGGAACTTTCAATAGTATATTCTCTAAGCATGATGAAGAACTGAAACCGATGGAGCAAATCGGCCTCGAACATTTACCAACTAAAAAATTAAACGTTATGGCAAACATGGTATTACACCGCGCCAATGAGCGCGGACACGCCAACCACGGTTGGCTGAATTCTTATCACTCGTTCAGTTTTGCGAGCTACTACAAGATGCCGGC
>JAZKEP010000082.1:0-35573 GCA_040387015.1 Bacteroidota bacterium | reverse complement strand
ACTACAATCCTGAGAAGACAAACTTCGGAGTTCTTCGCGTGCTGAACGATGACACAGTTGATCCGGGTGAAGGCTTCGGAACACATCCTCATAATAACATGGAGATCATCTCTATTCCTCTGGAAGGAGATTTAGAACACAAGGACAGCATGGGGACGGTGTCTGTAATTAAGCATGGCGACATACAAGTGATGAGTGCGGGCACGGGAATTTACCATAGCGAGTTTAATAAGAATAGCAACAAGCCCGTGAAGTTTTTGCAGATATGGGTAACACCTAGAGAGAAGGGTGTGAAACCGCGCTACGATCAAATCACTTTAAATCCGGCTGACAGAAAAAACAAGTTTCAGCAAATTCTTTCGCCCAATGCCGATGATGCGGGAGTTTGGATTCACCAGGATGCCTGGTTCCACTTAGGAAAATTTGATAATGGAATTAGCACCGAGTATGTCATTAATAAGAAAGGCAATGGTGTGTATGCATTTGTGTTGAGTGGAAATCCAACGGTTAACGAGCAGAAGCTAAGCAATAGAGATGCCATAGGAGTATGGGACACCGATAAAATTTCGATAAATACAGAAGGAGAATCAGAGATTCTTTTAATGGAAGTACCAATGACATTGTAAAAGATTTAGCAATCATAAAAACAAAAAAATGAAACCAACTCTCAAACAAGCTCTAAAAGGTGCGACTATCGCTGCAGTTGTTGCCATCATATTAAATGAACTATGGGATTTAGCAGGAGTTATATTTCTCGGCTTCGAAAATCCGACAAGTGATTTTCAAGTGCGAATCATCCTCTCAACATTAATTCCAATACTCATAGCAGGGGGATTGTATTTCCTTTTCGAGAAATATACCTCAATGGGCACACTTATTTTTCAAGTGGTGACACTCACGCTTGCATTAATTAGTCTGTATTCATCATTCATTACCACATGGCCCGATGGAACTGTGGTGTCACCGGACTTTCCTGTTCTAAGTATTCCGATGCATTTGATTGCCGGGTTATCGGCTGCATTTCTTATTCCCAAATTCAGTAACTAATTTTTAAACAATAAAAACAAACAAAATGAGCACACAAACAATTTCTAAATGGTCTATTGACCCAATGCATAGTGAGATTCACTTCAAGGTGAAACACTTAATGATTAACACAGTAACCGGCAGTTTCAAAAAATTTGATGCCACTCTGGAAACTTCATCGGAAGATTTAACGGATGCAAAAATTACTTTCAGCGCGGATATCTCTTCGATAGATACCGGCATGGAGATGCGCGATACACATTTGAAGGGCGCGGAGTTTTTTCATGCCGAAGAACATCCTGAGTTGAAATTCGTTTCCACTTCATTTACTAAAACAGGTGACAGTACTTACAAGTTGAATGGCGACTTAACTATTCGCAATATCACCAAGCCTGTTGAGTTGAATGTAGAGTATGGTGGTAAGGCAAAAGATTTTTACGGAAATACTAAATCGGGTTTTGAAATCGAAGGTAAATTGAAAAGAAAAGAATTCGGTTTAACTTGGAATGGTGTTACCGAAGCCGGTGGTGTGGTAGTAAGCGATGAAGTGAAGTTAGTATTGAATGTGCAGATGCAATTACAAAAGTAAATTTCTGTTCTATGAAAAAGCAAATCGAAACAGTTTTGGCCCCGCCACCACCACATATGGTAGGTGATGGTTTCCGGGTGCACAATTTTTTTCCTGGCAATTTAGATGTGAAGCGTATGAGTCCGTTTTTTCTGATGGACTACGGGGCGAAAATTGAATTTCCTCCTTCAGAGCATTTGAGAGGGGTGGGTGTGCATCCACATCGGGGATTTGAAACCGTTACGATTGCTTATCATGGAAGATTGGCGCATCACGACAGCGCGGGTAACAGCGGAGTAATAGGAGAAGGTGATGTGCAGTGGATGACTGCAGCTTCAGGTATTTTGCATAAAGAGTATCATGAGGAAGAATTCAGCAAAAAAGGCGGAGCTTTTCAAATGGTGCAGTTATGGGTGAACCTGCCTGCAAAGGACAAAATGAGTAAACCGAAGTATCAGCCGATTTCAGTAAACGATATGGGCAAGTATCAGTTGCCTGATAGCGTTGGACATGTGGATGTAATTGCAGGAGAATTTAAAGGTGTAAAGGGTGCAGCTTCAACATTCACTCCTATCAATGCATACAATTTATACTTAAACAAAGGGGCAATACTTGATTTTGAATTGCCAGAAAACTATAACACGGGCTTACTTGTTGTTGAAGGTGAAATCAAAGTGAATGACGAAAACGTAAAGGCCGATCATTTTGTTCTTTTCAAAAATTCGGGAACAGAAATTTTGATAGAAACTAGTGCCGATGCAAAGGTGCTGGTGCTAAGCGGTGAGCCAATCAATGAGCCAATTGTTGCTTACGGACCATTCCTGATGAACACGAAAGAAGAAATAATTCAGGCGTATGATGATGTGAATAGCGGGAAGTTCGGATATTTGGAAGAATAAAAAACTAATATGAAAATTACTATCGTAGCAGGAAGCCCAAGATTAGACAGTGTAACAGTTCGTGTAGCTTATTTTTTAGAAAAGCTTTTTAAAGAAAAGCACGCAAAGCATGAATTCACCTTGCTGGAATTGAGGAAACATCAGATACCGCTTATTCAAAAGGTATGGACAAAGCCCGATGATGTGCCCGCTGAGTTTAAAGAGTTGGCAAGCACTATTACGCATGCTGATGCCTTTGTGCTTGTAACACCCGAATACAACGGTAGTATGTCATCGGCACTGCGAAACCTGTTTGATCATTTCCCGAAGCAAACAAAAAAGACTTTCGGCATTGTTACAGCCTCTGAAGGAGCCATGGGAGGAATACGTGCAGCATTCGGCATGCAAAATCAAATTTGCGGATGGTTTGGAATTCCGTGCCCTAACATGCTCATAGTTCCTTTTATGGACAAGAAATTTGATGCAGAAGGAAATCTTCTTGAAGAGAAATTCCTGAACAACATTTCGACTTTTGCCAATGAATTTATCTGGCTGGCAGAAGCAGTAGAAAGTAAAAAACACAGTTCGTGAGTAAACTGAAAAAATTTTTATTGGCTTTTGTTGTTCTGTTTGTTGGCATTCAGTTGGTGACGCCTGAGGAGAATATTTCAACCGCACCTTCAGCTAATCATATCTCGAATGTGTTCCACACTCCCGAAGAAGTGCATGCTGTTTTAAAAACAAGCTGCTACGATTGCCATAGCAATAACACAGTTTATCCGTGGTATAACAGAATTCAACCGGTGGCGTGGTGGTTAAATCATCATGTGAATGAAGGGAAGGAGAAGTTAAACTTTGATGAATATGCCGTTTACAATTTGCGCAGGCAGTATCACAAAATGGAGGAAACAGAAGAGATGATTGCTGAAAATGAGATGCCGCTATCCTCCTACACGCTCATACATCGTAATGCTATTCTCTCAGAACAACAAAAACAAGTGCTCACTGACTGGACAAAGAGCATTCGCAAAGAAATGGAATCGAAATACCCAATGGATAGTTTAATTCGTAAAAAATAAAACCCAAATACTATGATTAAGAAAGTTCTTTCTGCAAAACTTAACGACAACCAGATTAATATCTCGCTTCTCATTCTGAGAGTAACAGCCGGTGTTTTAATGGCACATCACGGCTATCAAAAACTCTCCAATTTTTCTTCCATTGAACCAAAATTCATGGAATTTATGGGGTTGAGTAAAAGCATTTCCCTGGGTCTGGTAGTAGGCGCAGAATTTTTCTGCTCACTGCTTCTGATTATAGGTCTCGGAACACGCTTTGCATTAGTGCCGCTGGTTATTACCATGGTAGTAGCGGTGTTTAAAGCACACAGCGGAGAAATTTTTGGCGATGGAGAAACCGCATTTCTTTATCTCGCTATTTATGTCACTCTCCTTTTGAAAGGGGCGGGCAAATACAGTGCAGATCATTATTTGTTCAGTAAAGATTAAAACAATGCAGCGCCTTGAATTCATAACTAATTCGCTGGCAGCATTACTCGGTATGTCATCTTTAAAAGAGTTACACAAATTTTCGGAAACACTCCCAACAGAGGAGAAGAAAATGCCTTTGTTCTTTGTGGGTCATGGTTCGCCCATGAACGCTATTGAAGACAATGAGTTTTCGCAGCGATGGTTTGCCATGGGAAAAGAAATTCCTCAGCCGAAAGCCGTGTTGTGTATCAGTGCGCACTGGTTAACCAAAGGTACGCATGTAACTGCTATGGAGCACCCTAAAACCATTCACGACTTTGGCGGTTTTCCTAAAGCTTTGTTCGATGTTCAATATCCCGCTCCGGGAAATGCTGCATTAGCCGGTGAAGTGAAAGAAATAATTAAGTCTACCAATGTCGGATTAAATCATGATTGGGGCTTAGACCACGGAACCTGGAGTGTGATAAAGCACATGTATCCTAAAGCAAATATTCCCGTTTTGCAATTGAGTATTGATTACGATAAACCCGCTCAATACCATTTCGATTTAGCAAAAGAACTTTCTGCGTTGCGTAAAAAAGGTGTACTGATTATAGGCAGTGGCAACATGGTTCATAACCTGCGCATGGTGGCGTTTGATAAGTTCAACGAACCAAACTACGGTTTCGATTGGGCCCATGAAATGAATTCCGTTTTCAAGAAACATATTGCGGCAAGAGATTATCAACCGCTTATTAATTATGAATCGTTAGGTGCTGCTGCAAAGCTTGCCGTTCCTACTCCCGACCATTACTATCCTATGATTTACTCGTTGGGTTTGGTAGAGAAAAACGATGATGTTTCTTTCTTTAACGATAAAGCTGTAGCGGGTTCCCTGACTATGACTTCGTTTAAGGCATCTTAGAAGATTGTTATATCTTCATGAAAAATTGTCACAATGAAGGAAGTAACTAAGCACTACACTAGCGGAGAGGTAACTATTGTTTGGAAGAATACACTTTGCCAGCATTCCGCTAACTGCGTTCGCGGATTACCTGAAGTTTTTAATTCCCGCGAGAATCCATGGATAAAACCGGAAAATGCATCAAGTGAGAAACTGATTGAACAGGTTAAAAAATGCCCTAGCGGAGCACTCAGTTTTGTAATGAATGTAGAAGACAAATAATGGTTTAATCAAATTTTCTAAAAGCAAAGAATACCGCACAAAGAATAAAAAAGAAACTGACAGCGTAGTTCCACTTCATTCCCTCTTTCAAATAGAATACAGAGAACAACGCAAACACAATCAATGTAATTACCTCTTGGATAATTTTCAATTGTGCGGCAGAAAATGTTCCGCCAAAATACCCTTCCCGGTTTGCAGGAACCATTAAACAATATTCAAAGAAGGCAATTCCCCAACTGATTAAAATTGCTTTCCATAAAGTCAGGTCTTTAAATTTAAGATTGCCATACCAGGCAAAAGTCATAAACACGTTCGATGCAACCAGCAAAGCAATTGTTCTCATGGAAATATTTTGAGCGAAGGTGAAAAAACTTTGACTCAAAACATGTTGTTTTAAAACGATAAATTAGAAAGGCAAATACTTAATCAGGTTTCTAAGACTGAGAAAAATGATAAGGCTGCCAACTATGATCATCAATGTTTTGGGTTTTACCTTTCCAACCAACAAAGCTCCAACAGGTGCAGCAAGAACTCCCCCTATAACCAAACCGGCAATTACAGATACATTTTGCAAACCCATGAACCAGGTAAAAACACCTGCGCTTGAAAACGCAACAAAAAATTCCGTGGCGTTCACCGTGCCTATTGTGTATTGCGGGTTTCTTCCCTTACTCAACAGCGTAGAAGTAACCACCGGACCCCAGCCGCCACCGCCAATACTGTCAAGAAAACCTCCGAAGAGGGCCAACACACCGACACTCTTAACTTTTTTCTTTTCAATCACTTTTCGTGTTGCTTTTCTGAGAATGACTACTCCCATAATACGAAGGTAAATAGATACAAACGGTTTTACAATATCTCCGTCAATAGAAGTAAGGACGTATGCGCCCACAACAGCACCTATTACCCCGGGAATAACCATTGCCTTAAACAACCGCTTGTTTACGTTGCGAAAAGTGAGGTGCGAAAGTCCTGATGCGCCAGTGGTAAATACTTCACTCACATGCACAGCAGCACTGGCTGCTGCCGGTGTAACTCCAACACTCAATAAAAATGAAGAGGCACTTACTCCATAAGCCATTCCCAATGCGCCATCTATTAACTGAGCACCTATCCCTACTAGTACATAGGTTAAAAAATCCATCGTCAAAAATTTATCAAACGGGATTTGAATCGGATGTACTGCATACATACCCGATAAAAAATAAGCCAACGCATACACTAAAACTAGCACCGGCAGGAGAAATAGGAGAGGAATTCTGTCCAGTTCCATCTTAATACGTAAGGCGTAATTCAGCAGCATATTATTTTCCTTTAAGAGGTCAAATATATAAAATCTACTGATTTAGTAGATTTATTTTTTAAAATACTTGACAATATGAAATCAGCCTTTATATTTGCACCATATTTATCCTATTGATTTAGTAGAGTAATAAATTTAACAGGCAATTCAATCAAAATAAAAACTACCAACAATGAAACAGGTTTTACAAATCCTTATCACGATTATCTTCTTAGGTAATTCTGCTTTTGCTGAAAATATTCTGCAAGGCACCGTAAAAAACAACAATGGAGAACCGTTGGAAGGAGCAGCGGTGCTTGTAAAAGGTTCTTCTGCTTTCGCAGTTGCCGACTCTAATGGGCGTTTTAGCCTGATGCCACCGACTAAACTTCCTTTTACTCTTGTAGTTAGCCTAGTTGGCCACAAATATCAGGAGCTCAAGATTCAGGAGATCACTGAAGACCCGCTAAAGATAACCCTCAGTGATGACAACCTCTTATCTGAAACGGTTATTACCTCTAGAAGAAGAGAGGAGACCGCACAACAGGTTCCAATTCCAATTTCAGTTATAGGTGGTTCGCTAATAGACCAAAGTGGTTCTTTTAATGTAAACCGTGTAAAGGAGTTGGTTCCTTCAGTTCAGCTGTACTCTTCCAATCCTCGTAACACTACGCTTAATATTAGAGGACTCGGTTCTACGTTTGGCCTTACTAATGATGGTATTGATCCGGGAGTTGGCTTTTATGTGGATGGAGTTTACTATGCGCGACCCGCTGTAACCGCGCTTGATTTTGTTGACGTAGAGCGCATTGAAGTTTTGCGCGGACCGCAGGGAACCCTGTTTGGCAAGAACACAACTTCGGGTGCTTTTAACGTAGTTACCCGTGCACCGGGATTTACACCCAGCGCTACGTTTGAAGCGAGTTATGGAAACTATGGATTCATTCAGGGGAAAGCTTCTTTCAACGCTCCGCTGGTGAAAAACAAATTGGCTTTGCGCTTAGGTTTTTCCGGCACTCATCGTGACGGCACCATCTATAACACTACAACTGAAAAGTACACTAACACGATTAATAACTTAGGCGTAAGAGGACAACTGCTTTATGTTCCTATAGAAAAGGTGAAGATTACTTTAGCCGGTGATTATACACGCCAACGCCCCGATGGTTATGCGCAGGTAATAGCGGGTGTTGTAAAAACAAAGCGTGCTGACTATCGACAATTCAGCAGCATTGCTTCAGACCTTGGCTATACTTTGCCGGAGATAAATCCTTTTAACCGCAAAATTGATCAGAACACTCCCTGGAAATCGGGAAATGATTTTGCGGGTGCTTCGATAAACATTGATGCCAAACTGGGGCCGGGTACTCTTACTTCTACTTCGGCATGGCGCAGATGGGACTGGGATCCCTCTAACGATCGCGACTTTACCGGCTTAGAAGCACTACGATTGTCGCAGGCAACTTCCCTTCACGACCAGTGGTCGCAGGAGATTCGCTATGCAGGCGATTTTCATTCGAAGGTGAGTGGTGTAGTAGGAGTGTATTATCTCGGACAAGATCTCCGTTCAAATCCTGAACATATTGAAGAAGCCGGAAAAGACCAATGGCGTTTTTCGCAAGATGATACCGCCACTTCGTTATGGTCAACACCGGGTTTATTGGATGGCTACGGAATTAAAACGAAAAATAAATTAGAGTCGCACAGCGCAGCCGTATTCGGGCAAATTGATTGGAACATTGTGAAAGGACTTCATGTGTTGCCGGGTTTCCGTGCAAACTACGATTACAAAAAAGTGGATTACGTACGCAAAACTTATGGCGGTTTAGAAACTACAAATGCTAAACTGATTGCCATTAAAAAGAAAGTATACAGCGATCAGGAGTTTCACACCAGTGTAAGCCAGTTCAATCCTTCAGGACAATTAACCCTATCATACAATCATGATAACAAGGTGAATGCATTTGCTACTTACTCTGTTACCTATAAACCGATAGGTATCAACTTAGGCGGCTTGCCAACAGACTCTAGCGGTGTAATGACAAGTTTGGCTAAAGTAAGACCTGAGTTTGTGAATCACTTTGAAGTGGGAGTAAAGAGCAATCCTGTTTCGTTTGTTACTATAAACGGAACTTTCTTTTACAACGACATAAAGGATTATCAAACCAACGTTCAGTCGCCTGAATTAGGTGTTAATCGCGGTTATTTAGCTAATGCCCAAAAAGTTCGTGTGTTTGGTGCTGAGTTTGACGCAAGCATACGGGTGAAACAATACCTTACTTTGAATGGCTCCTTTGGCTATACTGATGGTAAGTATGTAAAGTTCACCAACGCACCTTTGCCCTTAGAAGAAACAGGAACAAGAGTTGACGGAAAGCAACTTGCATTCAAAGATATTTCGGGAGCTGCGCTTCCGGGTATTTCTAAATATGCATTCAGCGTTGGTGCGGAAGCAAGCACCAAAGAGTTTAAGTTCATTGGCCAAAAAACCAAGTTCTTCTTTGCTGCTGATGTTTATTACCGTTCAGGATTTTCATCGAGCCCTTCGCCTTCGGAATTCTTGAATATAAAAGGATATGCCTTGCTGAATGCCCGTACCGGATTACAGGCTACTGATGGTTTATCCATTTTTGTTTGGGCGCGTAACATAACCAACACAAAATATTTCGAACAGCTTTTGCCGGGTGCCGGAAACGCAGGACAGTATGCTGCCGTACTTGGAGACCCTATAACTTTTGGTGCTACGCTGCGCTATGTGTGGAAACAAAAAATCTAACCTTGTAAATACTTTCTTTGTTCAGGTAATGAATTCCTTTAAAAGAATCCATTACCTGATTTGTTGCTTATGCAAAAACCAACATTCCGCGAAGCAGTATCATTCTGGATAAAACTGGGCTTTATCAGCTTTGGCGGACCTGCAGGACAGATTGCCATTATGCATGCGTACCTGGTTAACAAAAAGAAATGGATAAGCGACAGCCGCTTTTTGCATGCACTTAACTACTGCATGATTTTACCCGGCCCCGAAGCACAGCAATTGGCCATTTATATCGGCTGGCTGCTGCACGGCATACGAGGAGGGCTTGCTGCCGGTATTTTGTTTGTGTTGCCATCCATGTTTATTCTGCTGGGCTTGAGTATCATTTATGTTTCGTTCGGAAACATACCGTGGATATACGCCATGTTCAACGGATTGAAACCTGCTGTTATTGCCATTGTAATTCTGGCGCTGATTAAAATTGGAAAGAAATCGCTGAACGGTGCGTTTCATTATTTTATTGCTGCGGCTGCGTTTGTTTGCATTTTCTTCTTCAACATTCCGTTTCCGCTCATCCTTGTAGGCGCCTTGCTAACAGCAGTTGCTGCACAGAAACTGCTGCCCGGGCTTTTTGCTTCCGACAACAAAAAAACAGAGCAACAACAAACCGATGAAAGCGAATATTTTTTGAACAGGAACACTGTTGTGGCAGGCATTGGTTTCAATCCGATTAGGTTTTGGAAACAGGTTTTAACCGGTGTGGTGCTTTGGTTAATTCCGTTTACGGCCTTCTATTTTTTCACCAGCGATTTTGCGTTTTGGAAAACCCTTTCCATCTTCTTTACCAAAGCTGCATTGGTAACTTTTGGCGGTGCGTATGCAGTGCTGCCGTATGTGGCGCAGGTGAGTGTAGAAAAATATAACTGGCTCACCAACCTGCAAATGATTGACGGGCTTGCGCTGGGCGAAACCACTCCCGGCCCTTTAATTATGGTGCTTACGTTTGTGGGTTTTATGGCGGGCTATAATCACTTTGGCGGTTCGCTGGCTATGGGCGCACTCGCACTTATTGCCACTACCTTCTTTACTTTTCTTCCCTGCTTTGTTTTCATTTTTGCCGGTGCGCCACTTATTGAACGCACGCAACACAATCAAAAAATAAAAAAAATGCTGGCCCTGGTAACTGCCGCTGTGGTGGGTGTGGTTCTAAACCTTACCATCTACCTGGGCCGAGTGGTAATTTTTCCTAACGAACTATCACTTACGGGCATCGACTTCGCTTCGCTTTGCTGGATAATCATTTCATTTGCCGCCCTGTATCGGTTCAACGTGAACATGATACTATGGTTGGTAGTGAGCGCGGCTTTCGGGCTGGCACACTACTTATTTTTATAGCAGCATTTAAATGCATTTATGAGGAAGGGTATTGTTCTGTTACTTCTATGCCTGTATGGCACGTCCGGTTTTTCGAATACCGATAAGCAGCTTTGGTTTGGATACATGCACCAGGGCCGTGTGGCCAGGCACTGGGGCTATTGGGTTGATATTCACCACCGCCTTAAAAATGATTTTGCTAAAAACCTGCACACCGATATTGTGCGCGTGGGTGCCACGTGGTTTGCCAAAGACAACCTGCGCGTTACGGTGGGCTATGCTTACGCGGCTCACTTTCCTTCGCTTACCAATATGTCGTTTGTAAGGTCGGAGCAGCGCCCCTGGCAGCAGGTGCAATACATTCATAGCAGCAAACATTTCAGGGCTGCGCACCAGTTGCGCAGCGAGCAGCGTTTTTTACCTAAAACCAGTGGCGAAAACATTTTGGCGGGTCATCATTTCCGCCAGCGCTTCAGGTATAACTATATGGTGGTTTTTCTTTTCAACCATAAAGAATTTAAGCAAGGCAGTGTGGGGCTGGTGCTGAATGATGAGGTGTTTGTGAATGCTTATTCATCTGATAAAGTAAAAGCCTTTGACCAGAACCGCGCCTTTGCCGGTTTGTGTTATCAGCTTACCGATGCGCTGCAACTGCAACTGGGTTACCTGAATGTATTTTCGTTTACACCCAAAGGAAATGAAATAGCGCACGGCATTCGCCTGTTTGCTTTTCATACTATTGACTGGCGGAAGAAGAAGTAACATCCTGCTGACCTAAATACAGCCCTGCTTCTTTCGGAGCAGGGCTTTTTCTTTTCTTTTAATTCTCAAATTGCTACTCCTCGCTTAATTTTTTGAACGTAAGCTTAAAACTGCCTGCCTTGGTTCCGCTTACCTCATAACTGTCTTCCACTACCACTGTAATGCCGCTGCCGCTGGTTTGAAGCAATGACTTTTCGGGGGAAAAGGATAAAAAGCCATTCAAAAGGTAATTTCCAATCCTTTTTCGAAGAATTTTCTAGTGCCGGAAGGACAGAAAATGAACAATCACGTATTAATATGGAATGTTAAGGTAAAGTTAACGATTGATACTAGAAAGAAAGAAACCGATGGGAGATTAATAGTAAATGGTGGAGGATAAATGATAAACGATGGTGAATTAATAGTAAACGATGAGGGATTAATAGTGAACGATGAGGAACTAATGAGAAACGATTAGGGATTAATGAGAAATGATTAGGAACTAATAGTGAAAGATAAACCCGCCCCAAGCCCCCGGCAGCAGCCAGCGGCAGGGCAGGTAGGTATTATAAGGGGGAGATGGGATAATGAAAGGCTTTATTTGCCGGTTGGCAGGCCCGCGTATTTTGTACTGTAAATATTGCAGTACCAAATACGCGGATTTGGCTTTGAGAACCAGATGATTAGGTTTAGACTTGCGTATATATAGGAGTTGTGTGTAATTAAAGAATAGGAAATATGCTCATTTTTGGTGGACTATTAATTATAATCATCATTGGATCCGTAAGTCTCGCTGTTTTACTTCACAAGAAAAGAATAAAGATATTTTCTCTACCATTCATTTTGACTCTTATTCTTACAATAATTACTCCTGGAATAATAATTACATACTTTTTAATAGGTCTTACTTGTATGGGTGGATGTTATGTTAACAAACATACGCCTACATGGTTTTTTACAATGGAGCTATCTGCGATTGGAAATTTGCCAGTAATTCAACCTATTAATGAAGCTCAATATTATTACGATACCGACCTAGGTGAACGATGGGAAGTAACCTATGAAAGTAAATCTCAACTTCATAAGATTCAGACAGAAATTGAAAGTTATCTTATTAACAAAAAAGTTCAACTAAATTCCAGATCGTCCTGTTCCAATGGATACTGGGATATTAATGAGAAAACAGTAATTATGAATTGTGCTTCTAATGACAGATGCATTATGATATATTTAGAAGACAATAAGTCTTATGTTTTAGTTCGAGCACTGGAAATGGATTAAACTACACACAACACGGGTGGCAGTTGCACAACCACTGTTCAAAAACGAAGTATGATTTCAAAACCGGCCTATGAAGCTAGTTTTAAGTCCCGGAAGGGCCTCGGGCCCCTGCTGCTGAGTATAAACCGCAGGGTTGTTTTTCTCTTATGATTTTTGTTTGAAAAAAACCCTTCGGGGACCAAAATGCAAACGCCAAAACTTGCGTGTATATTTGAGTTACCTGTTATTTAAATGTACGACCTGCGAATAGCCTTAGAGAACCTTTACGAGACCTTCAGCAAATATTCTACTGTAGGCATTCATTATTGTGATTGTGGCTGCATTGACGAAGGTGATGTCAAAAAACTTAACTCAAAACCGTTAAGAGAACTAGAAGCAGATGACTTGATTTCGTATCATGGAAGTGCACTTTATACTTGGGGAGACGTGGAACACTATAAACATTATTTACCAAGAGTTTGCGAGTTAATTTCTATAAAACGTGACTTTAACCTTGTAACACTTGACGAATTCCAAGTTAAGATTGAATATGCAGAATGGACGAAGTGGCCTGACAATGAACAACAAGCAATAAAAGATTATGTGATTGCTGACTGGATAGACTTTGTCAACAAGCACAACTCTGAGATTCGAGATACTGAACTTGAGATTTATAGTAAATTTTTATGCATAAAAGATGTTTTGAATCTTTGGGAAACATCAAAATCAGACGAAGCATTACGCAACTTTGTTTATTTCTTTTACTACCATGGAACGCAAATACTCAATGGTGGACTTCGCATCTCAGACAAGAAATATAAAAGTGAATTTTTAGAACTTATTCAAGAGGATGGAATGACTTCTAAACTTGAATCCACCTTTTTTAAAAACGAGCAAAATGACCCTGACTATGCAGACAAAACCTCAATTGTGTTACAGATGATTGAACAAGAAATGAAAACAAATAGCAGGTAACACGGGTTTAGTCCTCGAAGGTTCTCCTTCGATAAGCGCTAGCGAAGCGAACTGGCCCTGCACATAAATTATATTGCAATACAAACCGCAAGGTGCCGGGGCGGAGACCCTGCTACAGAAAAAAGTGAAGTACTATCTTTTACCAGCCTTTTGCAACCCAAACAACGAGCTTATAACTTATCCAAACTATCACTGCCATAAAAACCAAAAGCATAATCATAACCGGCACTATTAATTTCCAGGCGCTGCCCTGGTGTCGACCTTCCACATAATGTTGACGCAAAAGCGTCATGTTTCGTTGGTTAGCCTTAAAATAAATATCAAAAATGTCACCAATCAAAGGTATGGCACCAATTGCCCAATCAATGCCCACATTCAAAACCATGCGGGCCAGCACAAAACCGCTGGCCCCGTTTTTTGCCAGCAGCGTAATCATATAACCCGAAACTAAAAGAGTGGCAAAATCGCCCGCACCGGGTATAAGCCCAATCAGCGCATCGAGCCCAAAGCGGATGTTGGTGCCGGGAATTTTAAACCGCGAATCCATTAACGTAGCCAGCCAGCTTAAATCTGCCATGGCTTTTTGATTAGATGATGCCTTCATGAGAATAATTTGATGGGGAATTAAAGCGCCAAGATAGTACCACCTTTAAGAAGTAAGCGGCAAAATGAACGAATAGCAAATATTTACTACGTTTATTGCATGCCTGCGTTTATGCGTTCTGTCTTTTTAATATGTTTTCTGCTTTGGTTCCCGGGTGTTAAGGGCGCTGGTAAAGAGATAATCACCCAACAACATATCTGGTATGATTTTACCGAAACCATTAAAGTGCACCCCAAGTGGAGTGTGCTGATTAACCTGGGCGAACGCCATGCCTATAAACCATTTGCGCAGTCGCAAACACTTCCAAGAGCCTATTTTCTGCATCACTTTAAATCGAACTGGAGCATAGGGGCGGGCTTTGTCAATTTCTGGACCTGGGATGGCGACTTAGCGGTGCCTGAGTTAAGGCCCGAGCAATGGTTTTTTTACAGACAGAAATTTGAGCAGATACAAATTTTGACCATTGCTCACCGGTTTAAAATAGAGGAAAGGTTTATACATAAAACCGAGGGTGATGCCTTGGCTGCAGGATACACCTTTAGTATGCGGTTCAGATACCAGATAGGTGCCGAGCTGGTGTTGTTTACCACCGGAAAAAACAACAACCCTTTTAAATTAAGGCTCAGTGACGAAGTAATGTTACAGGCAGGTAAAGACATTATTTATAATGTGTTTGACCAAAACCGTGCAACCGCAGGCTTTTCGTATCGGCCAATTGAAGGGTTAACGTTTTCGGCAAGTTACATGAACGTGTTCAGGCAGCGGAGAGCGGGAAATAAATTCGATCACATCCATACCTTGCGATTAGGGATTGAACATGAAATAGCCATTAAGCAAAAACAGAAAACACCCAAGCTATGACTACTGCATTTCAAAAAGCAAAGGACTTTGTAACCGGTAATACCGAGCTGGTGTTCCGCATTATTCTTTTTCTTGTTTTTCTGGGCCATGGTTTTGTGTCGATGGGCTACAGCCCTGGTTACCAATTGCACTACAGCATATTTAGCTCGGTTAATGTTTTCAATTGGGATGTGGCCAGGTTTCTTTTTTATCAAGGCACTTTTGATATTGTTCTTGCCCTGTTTATTCTCAGCGGAGTGGCTCCGCGGTATGTGCTTACCGGGGCCATCGTGTATCTGTGTTCAGTAGCTGTTGCTGCCTATTTTTTCTATCATTATAAAACCGGTTCCTACTTCGGCATTGCCGAAACGTTCAGAAGATTTGCCTGGATATTCTATGCCATTTTCCTTTGGATTTATTTCAATCGTCAAAAGAAAATTTATTCATTGCTACGCATTGGTATCGGCTTTGCTTTCCTGGCGCATGGCCTTGCCTCTATAGGGTTCTTCGGCTTAAAAGGCGGGCACATTGAGCTGGCATCGCAGGTGCTGTCGGAAGATGTTGCCAATAAAATAGTTTATTACAGTGGCTTTACCGATACCGTTATGGGCCTCATGCTGGTATCGGGAATTCTGTCGCGCCCTGCTGCTATTGTGGGCAGTTTCTGGCTGGTGTTTGTCGTTTATCTGTCAGCGCTGCTTGCCTTTCCTGACGCTATTTTTCGCACAGGGTTTCTGCTTTCGTGTATTTATGTAGCACTTGATAAACGTTGTCATTCTTATATCTGGCAAAAAGGCGTGGTAACGTCAACCGTATAAGTCAAAACACGGGTGTTTTTAAAAACTGTAATTTATTATTCGTTATTCTCCCTTACATTCGCTCCCTCAAAATTTAACCTTCATGTCTAATACATCAAGCCCGGCCCAAATGAAAGAAACAGCGCTTACCCAATTACACATTTCGCTCGGAGCCAAGATGGCGGAGTTTGCAGGCTATAACATGCCTATTGTTTACAGCAGCATTACCGAAGAGCATAAGGCCATTCGCAACAGTGTGGGGGTGTTTGATGTAAGCCATATGGGCGAGTTTATGATAAAAGGAGAAAAGGCGCTTGATCTTATTCAGTTTGTAACCTCCAACGATGCAGCAACACTTACCGATGGCAAAGTGCAGTATTCCTGCCTGCCGAATGATACAGGTGGCATTGTAGATGACCTGTTGGTTTACCGTTGGAACGCCAACGAGTATTACTTAGTGGTAAATGCTTCGAATATTGAAAAAGACTGGAACTGGATTAAGAAGCACAACACATTCGGGGCGGAAATGAGCAACATGAGCGATGATTTAAGTTTGCTGGCGGTGCAGGGGCCAAACGCCATTAAGACGTTACAGAAGTTAACTGACATTAATCTTTCTGACATTCCTTACTATGCTTTTGCTGCCGGAAAAATGGCGGGGCTCGATGATATTATTATTTCAAATACCGGCTACACGGGCGCAGGCGGTTTCGAATTATATGTTTGGAATAAAGACGTTCGCAAAATGTGGGATGCCATTTTCGAAGCCGGAAAAGAATTCGGCATTGTTCCCTGCGGGTTGGGCTGTCGCGATACACTTCGCCTGGAAAAAGCATTCTGCCTTTACGGACATGATATTGATGATACTACTTCACCCATCGAAGCGGGTTTAGGATGGATAACCAAGTTCAACAAAACATTTATACAGAGCGATTATCATAAAGCGATTAAAGACAACGGCCCTAAAAAGAAATTGATTGGTTTTGAAATTCCGGAGAAAGGAAAAATTCCTCGTCAGCATTTCAAAATAAAAGATGCAGCCGGAAATGAAATAGGAGAAGTTACTTCAGGCACTCAATCACCTACCCTAGGTAAAGCTATCGGATTGGGGTATGTAAAAACTGAGTTCTCTAAAACCGGTACAGAAATATTTGTAGAAATCAGAAACACTCCTATAAAAGCAGTGGTGGTAAAAACTCCTTTCCTATAGATTCTCCTTTGTTGACTCAGTAGCGGGCTTGTAATTTTTTACTTCCTGCATAAAAACGTCTGCCGGTTTAAAAGCAGGAATGTAGTGTTCGGGGATAACAATAGACTGTCCTTTGCTGATAAGTCTGCCGATTTTTTTCGCTCTCTTTTTGGGAATGAAACTTCCGAAACCGCGCACATATACACTTTCACCGGCTTTCACCTGGTCTTTCACTTCCTTAAAAAATGCTTCGAGTGTAAGCGATACATCTGTTTTGGGTATACCTGTCAGGTCAGAAATCTTTGCAACAATGTCAATTTTTCTCATGCGAGGTTGTTTAGATTAGTACTGCAACTATAAAATGAAATCGGCACATAAAGGTGAAAATTATTTATTCAAACAAAAATCTTCTCCTTTGCATTCATATTGATGTTGCCGAAAAAATGAAAATGAAAAAATACTTGCCATTCCTTCTTCTAATTACAGTGTTGTCCGCATGCGATAAGGACAAAACGCCCGATGATATAGACAACACTCCTACTATTGAAAATACTTTAGGCTTCGGGTTGCTGAATAAAGTGAAGGGAATATGGAACGGCCCCGTCAGTTCCACCACAGGCCTGGGCAGCTACCCTGAATGGATTGTTGATTTTCGGCCTATTTCAGAAAATCAGATTTCAGCTAAAAACGAACTGGATAGTTTGAATGACATTCACATGTCATTTTTCATTGCTAAGTATAACAACCAGTATAAAGTATGTTTCCGGAACGGAGGCTCCTTTGCAGGTATGACTAGGGTCTCTTACTTTTTAGCCGATAGCGTTTCAGAAACTTCATCGCAGTCGTATTACCGCTTTGCCGAAGTTATTAAAGGAAAGAACCGGGCATACACCGAAGTAATTTTTAAGGAAGATAGTTTGATAATGAAGTCATATACCAATAAGAGCAACTCGCTTGCAAATCCTATTTTACACATGGCATGGTCTGCCAGGTTACAGGACACTACCTCCTGCCAACCTGCTGTTACACATTTTAGCTTTCCTAAGAAATCTTTAACCAAGGACTTTTCTTCCACCTTCAATGGTTTGCAGGAAACTATCTTCTATTCTACAACAGGTGGCGATCCATATCCTGAAGGTGACCAGCCCTATTTAGGTCAGGCAACAATCAGTTATTCGTTTTTGTCCAGCTATTCTCCTGATCCTGCTAAAAAAGTGTTCTTAATTATCACCACCCAGCCGCTGATTTCTGGTTTCACGACAAATTTTGCCAATTTAAAATATCGTTCGCGTTATGTAATTCTTCCATCTAATGACCATAGCTTCACTTTTAATTACATGCATCCCGGAACGTATTACTTATATGCTATGTATGATGCTAACGGAAGCATATATAACTACAGTGGCGATTGGACCAGCACAACAAACGCTACATTTACTTTAAGTGCGGATGGCACTGCTACTTCTTCCACACAAATAAATTTCACCATCCCGTAATTCTTCGTTTGAGACAGGACTTTGCATCGCTTTTACTGAAATGGAATAAGGATAAGAACAAGCGCGAGATGCCGTGGAAGGGCGAAAAAAATCCTTACTACATCTGGCTGAGTGAAATTATTTTGCAGCAAACCCGGGTAGAACAGGGGCTTCCGTATTTTCTTCGATTCAAAACAAAATACCCCGCTGTAAAACATTTAGCTGCTGCTAAAGAAGATGAGGTAATGAAGTTGTGGCAGGGCTTAGGCTATTACTCCCGCGCAAGAAACCTTCATGAAACAGCGAAGTATGTACAGCAAAATTTACAGGGAAAATTTCCAAACTCATTTGATGAATTAAAAAAACTAAAGGGAGTAGGCGAATATACTGCATCAGCTATTGCCTCGTTTGCATTCGGAGAAAGAAAGGCCGTGGTAGATGGGAATGTGATTCGTGTTTTGTCGCGGGTATTTGGCATAGAAACAGCATTTGACACCACCGAAGGGAAAAAGCAATTTGCTTTGCTGGCTCAGGAATTGATTGATGCGAAAAACCCGGGAGCCTACAATCAGGCCATTATGGATTTTGGCGCTACAGTTTGCCTGCCTCAGAACCCCCAATGCGAAAAATGTCCTTTCGAAAAAATCTGTATTGCAAACAAAGAAGACCGCATCGAAGCACTTCCCTATAGGGCGAAGCGAACTAAAATCACCAGCCGTTACTTCAATTATCTGGTTATTAAGAATGAAAAAGAAATTTTCATTCGGAAAAGAACTGGCAATGACATTTGGAAGAACCTTTACGAGCTGCCGATGATTGAAACGTCAAAACCGGTAAAGAAGGATTTCAGCAAAGCGATTTCAGACTTTCTTGGCACTGAAAAATTTTCGGTGCTGGTGTTTTCAAAGGAAATTTCCCAGATGCTATCGCACCGTAAAATTCATTTTCGTTTTGCCCATATAGAGGCAGAGAATTTTACATCTTTGCGCCTGCCGGGAGCCAAACGGGTGAAGATAAAATCGCTACGGCAATTGGCTTTTCCCAAAACAATTCATTTGCATTTACTCGAAAAATCTTTACTTTAGACATCCACTTTTTATAACACTAACAAATTTTTAGCTATGGTAAACAAAGTATTCCTGATAGGTAGATTGGGCAAGGACCCGGTCATCAAACATTTTGAAAACGGAGGAGCAATTGCCGAATTTACACTTGCAACTGACGATAGTTATAAAGATCGTCAGGGGAACAAGGTTGATCAAACAGATTGGCATAATGTTAAAATCACCTTCCCAAAACTTGCTGAAGTTGCCGAGAAATATTTAAAGAAAGGTAGTTTGGTCCATATAGAAGGAAAAATAAAAACCCGTTCATACGATGATAAGGATGGGAACAAACGTTACATTACCGAAGTAGTTGTTGAAGGGTTTAAAATGTTGGATAGTAAAAAGGATGGAATAAGCGGAGGAGGAAATTATTCTTCATCGGCATCGTCTTCGGTATCGGAACAGAGCCCTGCCTCGACATCGTCTGTAGAAGACGATTTACCGTTTTAATTTTCAAAATTTATTTTTTGAATCCCGCTTCTTATAGCGGGATTCTTTCTTTATAAACTTCATACCTTGGATAGTAGTCCGTTTACCGGTTCTGTTTTTCTGCAAGTTTTTTTTAACGCGCCCACCAATGCCATTCTTGTAGCCAACTGCATGATAGTTTTGTTTTTGGCTGTTTCTGCAATCATGTCAGCTTCGGAGATTGCTTTCTTTTCGTTATCAACTGCAGAAATAGCCGGGCTTCGCTCCAGTGAAGATTCAACGGATAATCGCATTGCTAAGCTTTTAGACAAGCCCCGTTATCTGCTTTCCACCATTCTTATCACCAATAACCTGGTAAACATTGGCGTCATCATCACCTCTTATTTTGTTACCAAACGGATGATGGTTTTCAACGACCTTGCAATTAAGTTGGTTTCTGTCCCGTTTGTCAATTACGTTATTCCCGGCTATGTTATAGAGTTTCTGTGGAACCTGGTTTTGGTTACTTTTTTCTTAGTGCTTTTTGGCGAAGCGGTTCCTAAAGTTTATGCCACTCACAACAAGATGAAAATTGCAAGAGCAGTGAGTAATGTATTTGGGCTTCTCACCAAATTTTTTCAGCCTATCAACTATGTGCTGGTAGAATCTACCAGAGTGCTGGAAAGAAGACTGAAGAAATATAATGCTGAGGTGGACATTGAAGAAATAAACAAAGCCATTGAAATTACGGTTGAGAAAAAAGAGTCGAAGCAGGATGCGAAGCTGTTGAAAGGCATTGTCCACTTCGGAAACATAATGGTAAAGCAAGTGATGCGGCCACGCACTGAAGTTGCTTCCATTGATGATAGTTTTACTTTTAAAGAGCTGATGGCCTATGTAACAGAAAACGGCTACTCGCGTTACCCGGTTTATAAGGAGAACCCCGATAACATGGTGGGGGTGCTCAACATCAAAGATTTAATTGAGCATCAAAATCAGGATGACACTTTTGGCTGGCAGAGCCTGATAAAACCACCGTTTTTCGTGCCCGAAACAAAACGTATTGATGACCTGCTGCGCGAAATTCAGCAGAACCGAAAACACCTGGCCGTAGTGGTAGATGAATACGGGGGCACATCGGGTATTATCACCCTTGAAGATATTATTGAAGAAGTAGTAGGAGATATTACCGATGAGTTTGACGAAGCCATCGAAAGCGGATTCAGAAAAATGGATGAAAAGAATTTTCTGTTTGATGGCAAAACACAATTGGTGGATGTGTGCCGCCTGATGGAGATTGATATTGATACGTTTGTAGAAACGCGGGGAGAAGCAGAAACCCTCGGAGGATTGATGCTTGAAATTGCAGGGCGTATACCCAAGAACGGTGAGGAACTGAAATTGCTGCATTTTAAATTCACCATTGTATCGGTGCTGAATAACAGAATTGAAAAAGTGAAAATTACAAATGAAGCATGAGATGTTAGACACAAGACACAAGACAGAAAATATAAGACTGCCATTTTCACATGGACTGTTGTCTATCGTCTATTGTCTATTGTCTATCGTCTTGTCTTCTTGCCATGGCGATTATGTCCCCAAGCCCAAAGCCTACCCGCGCGTAGATTTTCCCGAAAAAAAATACGAACTGTTCGACCCTGCCAATTGTCCCTTTAAGTTTGAGAGGCCGGTTTATGCAAAGGTGCAGCACGACAGCACTTACTTTGGGCAGAAACTAAAAAACGACCAGTGCTGGCTGAACGTTTATTTCCCTGCGCAGAACGGAGTGCTTAACCTTACTTACAAAGAAATTAGCGACACCATGAACCTTGAACGCTTAGTGGAAGACGCACACAAAATGGCTTTTAAGCACACCAAAAAAGCCAACTACATTGACGAAATAATAATTGACAACGAACATGGCGTGGGTGGAATTCTCTATGACCTGGGTGGTGATGCCGCCAGCAATGTTCAGTTTTTTCTTACCGATACCAACCATCATTTTATACGCGGGGCGCTTTATTTCTACAACCAGCCCAATGCGGATAGTATGGCTCCGGTTTTAAGTTTTGTAAAGGAAGACCTGAGCCAAATGTTGAAGACATTTGAGTGGAAGTGAAGTTTGCCGCGCATATCCTACCCTAAAGAGGCAACGCAGAAACAACAGGAGTTGTTGTTCATTTTTTCTTTTCTATCAGTGCATCTTCACTCCACCGATGTTTTTGTGTTCGGGAAGATAAACACTTAAGTGAAGTGTTTTCCTATCAATAGTAAGTAGCACCTAAACCATTATTTTTTTGTTATGAAATACTAACAGGGAGTTAAAACTGCTTAGAAGAAAGGTTAAGCCACTTAGTTGAGTTTATACATAGCATAGTTGAGGTTTTTTGACTTAAAAAACCATCCACTATCTCCTAGTTGATACCTTCTGTATATCGTTTGACATCTACTGTCTACCGTTGGTTATTTACTATCTACCGATGGATACCGATTATTGTCCGTATGTTATCATTTTGTTACCCATCGGTATCGAATAAAAGAGTTTCTAATTTTGCTGTATAACAAAAATCTATGCTATGTCAACTCGAATAATAAGTAGGGAGGAAGCCGCAAAACTGCGGCTAATGCCCTTCGGGAAAAAACACCCGGTGCGGATTCTCATCGAAAAATTACAACCCGGGCAGATTTTGCATATTGATCGCACAGATTTTGCGTGGAAACGCAAAACGCCTAACTTCTTTTGCCGCCAGATTTCGAAAACTACCAAAGCCCGTTTCGAAGTGCTAAAAGAAGGCAAAGCAGGATGGGTGATTGAGAGGGTGGAGTAAAGCGCAGATACCTCCCCCCGGATTAATTGCACAAAAATTAAAACTATTTTTAGGTAATGACGGCAATCAGGTTTGCTTTAATTTCTTTGATGTTTTTGTGGGGAGTGAATGTGCATTCACAAGAGACTTTATCAAAAGAGGAACTAGAGCTGAAGCGGAGATTGAAACTGACTTTACTTACTTATAACAACACTGCCTTATATTCTTCCCGGAGCGATTTACCAACCGTTCTTCCGGATATGTATGAAGAAAATCTTTTAGAATTTTCACTTAAAGACGTCAGCACGGACGATTTCGCATTGCATGTAGATGAAAGTTTTTTTGATTCCACTATCTCCTATTATAACACAGCCAATTTCATAAAAATGCTTTCGCGCAATGTTGAATTCTCCAATCCATACGAGTTGGAAGGTTTGGAAAATTATTACAAGTTGTTCAGTAAAATTTATGGTAATATTCAAAATGCCGTTCCTATAAAAAGAGAAATATTGTCACTTCGAGATAGGAAGTTTAAGCTTGCTTTTCTGACTTACCATGTATCGTTTAAAGGTGCAGCCGGTGAATTGTGTGTATCCATTAATACAACCAAGAAGGGAAAGCCTTCCTTTTGGTTTATGCAATTTACTGCCTTCGACTATAATCAGGTTCCTTTCTTTCTCACAATCGCCAGCTTGCCATTTGAGCACATAAAAACTAAAAATATAACTGCCTTGAAAAAAAATGTAAGCAAAATGTTCTTTTGGATAAATGACAAAAGCATATCGAAAGATTTTAAATCTTTAAACTGCGACAGCACTCAACTGTTTAAAAGCCATCTTATTTATAAATACATGGGAGGGAAGGCTCGTACATTTGCGGACGTGATTTACGATATGCCAAAAGAAGAAAAGTATCTGAGACTTGAATTCATTTCCGAAGACAATAAGTTCAAATTGAACCATTTGGGATTTATAGATAAAGAAAGAAAGTAGGTTTTCTATCTTTTTACAAAAAGCTTTTTAACCCTCTATCTCCTGATGCTTCTTGTCCCGTCTTGAACGAAGTTTTGCTTTTACCCAATAACCCACACCTATAATTACAATGAGGAGCACCGGGCCAATAATAATTATCTGGTCATCGCTAACCGTGCCGGTTCTGGCAAAAATATTTTTGCCTGCCAGGCTCATAAAAAACAGTGCAATAGTTTGTTTCATATTTATGGTTTTAGAATGACTACTCTAAGGTAGGTATTTCTTTCTTCCCTGTAACTTATTCAACTTCAATTCTAAATTTGTTGTTATTTCCCAACGCCTGATTTCCTAATGCCCTAATGTCCCAACTTCTCCAATCTTCCATCGAATTTCTCAAAGGCGTTGGCCCCCAACGTGCTGAGCTATTGCAGAAAGAGCTGCACATAAAAACCTTTGGCGATTTGCTGCTGCATTATCCCTTTAGGTATATCGACCGAAGCATTATCCATAAAATAAAAGAACTCAACCCGCTTACCCAGTATATTCAGCTTAAAGGAAAAATTACAGGCTTTCGTCAACTTGGCACAGGCCGGCAAAAGCGGCTGATGGCAACCTTTCAGGATGACACCGGACAGGTGGACTTAATCTGGTTTCAGAGTCAGGATTTTATTTTAAAAACCCTGAAGCCGAAGGTGGAGTTGCTGGTGTTTGGTAAGCCCAATATTTTTAATGGCGAATACAACATTGCACATCCTGAAATAGAAGAGTTTACCGATGAACTGAAAACGGGCGGCAAAGGTTTGCAGCCTGTTTATTCTTCTTCCGAAAAGATGAAGAAGCGAAACCTGGACTCCCGCGGCCTAATGCGTTTGCAGAGGACACTCATTGACCAGCTAAAAGACAAGGATGTTCCTGAGTTTTTGCCGAAAGATATTTTGCAACATTACAAATTGATTTCGCGCTACGAGGCGATGCACAATATTCATTTTCCGAAAAATGAAAAACTGCTACACGAAGCACAGCGAAGGCTGAAGTTTGAAGAACTGTTTCTCATTCAGCTTCAAATGCTGAAAGTAAAATCGAACCGCCAGGAAATTTCAAAAGGCTTTGTGTTCGAGAAGATAGATAATCAGTTCGACAGGTTTTATAAACAACAATTAAAGTTTGAATTAACGGGTGCGCAAAAACGGGTACTGAAGGAAATAAGGCACGATACACTTGCGGGCAAACAGATGAATCGTCTGTTGCAAGGCGATGTAGGCAGTGGCAAAACGGTAGTTGCCCTGCTTACTATGTTGATGGGAATAGACAATGGCTTCCAGGCATGCCTCATGGCACCCACCGAAATACTCGCCAACCAGCATTATGAAAGTATTTTAGAAATGCTGCGTGGAATGAACCTTGAAGTGGCCTTGCTCACCGGCAGCATCAAAGGCAAGGCCCGCAAAAACATTTTGGAAAATCTTGCTGAAGGAAAAATTGATATCATCATCGGCACTCATGCACTGATTGAAGAAACAGTCGTCTTTAAGAACATCGGCATTGTGGTGATTGATGAACAGCATCGCTTTGGAGTAGCGCAACGCGCTGCACTCTGGACTAAAAATGAAAAGCCTCCGCATATTTTGGTGATGACTGCCACACCAATTCCGCGAACTCTTGCCATGACCATTTATGGAGACCTTGATATTTCGGTAATTGACGAATTGCCACCGGGCCGTAAACCGATTAAAACCATTCACCGCACCGACTCCGACCGGTTGCGGGTGTTCGGGTTTTTGAAAGAAGAAATAGCTAAGGGACGGCAGATTTACATTGTTTATCCGTTAATTGAAGAAAGCGAAACACTCGACCTTAAACATTTGATGGATGGCTACGAAAGTATTTCGCGGGCCTTTCCAAAACCACAATATCAAATCAGCATTGTGCATGGAAGAATGAAAAGTGCGGATAAGGATTTTGAGATGCAGCGCTTTGTGAGCGGTGAAACACAAATCATGGTAGCCACTACGGTTATTGAAGTAGGCGTAAACGTTCCCAATGCCAGTGTAATGATTATTGAAAACTCGGAGCGTTTCGGCTTATCACAACTACATCAATTGCGTGGAAGAGTTGGCCGTGGTGCAGAACAATCATTTTGCATTTTAATGACCGGCTATAAACTATCCAGCGAAAGCAAGCAGCGCATTTCGGTGATGTGCCAGACCAACGATGGTTTTGTTATTGCCGAGCAGGATTTAAAGCTTCGTGGGCCGGGAGATATTCAAGGCACTCAGCAAAGTGGGGTGGTGAATCTTCGCTTAGCAGATTTAGTACAAGACGGAAATATTCTGGAAGCTGCCCGAACGACCGCACAAAATTTAATTGAAAGCGATCCTGCTCTTTCAAAGCCCGAGCATTATTCTCTATTAAAATTTTTGCAGGAAGAAACGAAGGAGAAAATTTGGGGAAAGATTAGTTAAACCTATCTCTTCACTCGCTTTGCGTTCGGAGGCAAAAGCCCGCTTTTAGCTTTAGTTGATTTTGGAATCTGCGGTTCTTGTTTCCCTTTCTTCGCTTTTTTATCGGGGAAACTATCGGCATAAGTAGGGCAAGCTATTTTGTTGCTATTGCAGGAAGGAAGAGTTGCCAGCAGGAAGAAACCCAAAAGCAATATCAAAATCATTCTAAGCATAATCTCCATTTATCTATTGAACGCAAAAGTAAGATAAATGGTTCCCTTTTTCTTTTGCTTGATCAATCCTGCTCATCCATTTCTTTTTTCCAATTTCTTTTAGCTACTTTTCAATTCACAAAATCATAACGTATGGGAAAAATCTACCTGCTTCTCTGCCTCTCGGTTTCCGTGTTTTTATTTTCTGATTTAAAATCACAATGTTCTAACGGTCGCTACTACAACAAAATATTTTCTCCGAAAATTAACTCAGGAATTCTGTTTGGTAACGCGATGAAATTTGACAGTACGTATACTGATTTAAAAATGGACATATACGAACCCCAAGGCGACAACTTTGCTCACCGCCCGCTGATGGTTCTTGCTTTCCCCGGAAGTTTTACTGCCGGGCTGCGCCAAAGTCCGGATATTACCCAGCTGTGCGATAATTTTTCGCGCAGAGGTTATGTGTGCGCTACTATTGATTACAGGCTTGGGTTCGAAGATGGAAGCGACAGCGATACCAATCAGTTCAAAGCGCTTATGCGCGGAGTTCAAGATATGAAAGCAGCGGTGCGCTTTTTTTATAAAGATGCCCAGACCGACAATGTGTGGCGCGTTGATACCAGCCAGATTTTTATTGGCGGCAGCTCGGCAGGAGCCTTCATCAGCCTCAACTATGCTTATGGAAAAGAAGATACTCTTTCACGATATGAGCCACCTTGGGCGCGTCCCGCTTTAGCTGCTTTGGGTGGTCCCGAAGGCAACAGTGGCAACTCCGGTTATTCGTCAAAAGTGAAAGGCGTGATTGATTTATGCGGTGGCATAGCAGATACAGTCTGGATTATGCCCGGTGATCCTATTTTAGTAGGGGTTCACGGAACAGCAGATTCTACAGTTACCTGCTATTTTGATAGCGTGTATGCCTCCACACACCCCGAAAGTTTGTTGTTTGGTGGCGGAGATATCATGAATCGTTTAAATCACGTTTCCATTCCGAATAGTATTTATCTTTTTCAAGGTGCCGATCATGTGCCGTATATTCTACCAATTCCATTTATTCCTCCGGCATCTAACTATATGGATTCTACTGTTTGGGTTGTGCGAGATTTCCTTTACCAGTATGTGACCTGCGATTCAACTTTAATTTCGGGAGTTGAAGAAATGCAAAAAAATATTTCAGTTTCTATTTTCCCAAATCCTGCTGACGATATCCTAAATATTTCCTCTCATTATAGCAGCGATTTGACTGTCGAGATATTTTCAGTTGAGGGAAGATTATTGTGGGGGAAATTGGTTTCAGCGAACTCTATTCAAACTATTTCAAAACAGGAACTTGGAGCAGGAATTTATTTGTTGCAAGTCTTTGATACGCATAATCCTTCTTTTAGAAAAACGGAGAGGATAGTTTTCTACTAAAACTTATTCTTTCGCATTTGCTTTCAGTTAGCTAATCAGCATATTTGCTCATTAGTTAATTATTTTTATGTCCCCACTCGCTCGCAAAGTTGTCGGTTCTTGGTTGTTGATTGGTTGCGTGATGGTCTTCTTTCAAGTGATTGTAGGTGGTGTAACCCGCCTGACCGAATCAGGTTTATCCATCACTGAATGGAAGCCCTTAAAAGGCATTGTCCCTCCACTTAACGAAACCGAATGGAACAGGGAGTTTGAGCTTTACAAACAGAAAGTACAATACAAAATCATAAACCAAGGAATGAGCTTAAGCGAATTCAAATGGATATTTTTTTGGGAATACTTCCACCGTTTCTGGGCGCGCTTTATGGGTTTTGTTTTCATCATCCCGTTTGCCTTTTTCATTTGGAAAAAATGGTTTGACAAAGACCTGCAAAAGAAAATTTCTGTGCTCTTTCTGTGGGGAGGTCTTATTGGTTTATATGGCTGGATAATGGTGAAGAGTGGCTTAACCGGAGTGTATGTTCCTCCTTTCCATTTGAGCATTCACCTGATGCTCGCTCTTAGTCTTTTCGCCTACCTGATTTACATGACCATCTCTGTTTTCCGTCCTATGTATTCAATTGGCAATCCGAATTACGCAATCCGCAATTTAGCTTACACCATTCTTGCCATTCTCTTCCTCCAGATTTTTCTGGGCGGCATTGTCTCCGGAATGAAAGCCGGTCTTGCTTACCCCACCTGGCCCGACATGAATGGAGAAATAGTCCCCTCCGCTTTGTTTACCGGGAAAGCAACCACCATTGGCTTCATGAATTATAATGCACAGGATTTTTGGGGAAGAACTTTTATTCAATTTACTCACCGCTTCACTGCTTACCTTCTGGTGATTCTTGTTTTCATTTTCTTCTTCAAATCGCGAGGTATCACAGGTGACAAAGGTTTCAAACTTGGATTAAATTTATTTCCCGTCATAGTTTTATTGCAGGCAACTATAGGAGTAATGACAGTGCTGAACTGTGTCGGAAAAATTCCGGTATTCTATGGAGTGTTGCATCAAGCGGGGGCTATGTTTTTAATTGCAGTAACGGTTTTTGTTATTTTTCATCTTCGAAGCAACGGAACCAAAGCTATTTCATGAGCGAAAAGAAAAGCCCATTCATCACCTACTTTATTATTGTTGTTGCAGCTCTCGGTTATTTCGTTGACATCTACGACCTAATTCTTTTCAATGTGGTAAAAAAGGAAAGTCTCGAAATGATTATGCAAGGTGCATCGCCTGAAGTTTTAAAAAGCACCGGCATCTTTCTTTTCAATATGCAAATGACGGGTATGCTGCTCGGAGGTTTGCTTTGGGGAGTTTGGGGAGACAAGAAAGGACGACTTTCTGTTTTGTTCGGCTCTATCCTTCTGTATTCTGTTGCCAATGTGGCGAATGCGTTCGTTACGACAGTTCCTATGTATGCACTGGTGAGAATAATTGCAGGCATTGGTCTTGCAGGGGAATTAGGGGCTGGCATTACCCTCGTTTCCGAAACCATGAGTAAAGAAAAGCGTGGCTATGGAACTATGATAATTGTTTCGTTCGGTGCGCTCGGTGCCGTAGCTGCTGCCTTGGTCGGTGCCAACGGGCAAGCCATCGGAAATTTTCTGGCAAGCATCTTCAGTATCCCTTTTGCTAACTGGCAGGTGGCGTATATTCTGGGTGGATTGATGGGGCTTTTTCTTTTACTGCTTCGAGTGGGAACTATTGAATCCGGGATGTTTAAAAACATTCAGCAATCAGATGTCAGCCGGGGCGACATCCGAATGCTGTTCAACAACAAAGAGCGTTTCTTGAAATATCTAAATTGCATCCTCATTGGTTTACCTATTTGGTATTTCATCGGTTTAGTTGTAGCCAATTCAGAGTTGATTTGGGCGAAAGAACTGAATGTGCAAGGTAAAGTCGTAAACGGCACGGCTTTGATGTGTGCTTATATTGGCTTAAGTGTGGGCGATGTTTTCAGCGGCCTTATCAGCCAGACATTAAAGAGCAGAAGAAAGGTGGTTTTTCTTTATCTCGGTTTCAGCACCATCCTCACCGTCTACTATCTGTTTTTTGCCAATGGCATTTCTTTAGAAGGATTTTACATTTTGAGTTTTCTTGTTGGCTGTGCTACGGGCTACTGGGCTATTTTTGTAACCATTGCGGCCGAACAATTCGGCACCAATATCCGCTCAACAGTCACAAACACAGTTCCTAATTTTGTGCGCGGTTCGGTCCCATTAATCACTATGCTGTTTCAGTTTTTGACTGGGCAACTCGGCAGCAATATTATCAGCGCTTTTATTGTTGGCTTGTTATGCATAGGACTTTCACTTTGGGCCATCTCCCGCGCCAAAGAAACGTTCTCGAAAGATTTGGATTACACTGAACAGTATCCGTAAAACTTACCCTCTATTCCGCCAATGAGAATCTAAACGTAATTCCCCCACGTGTATTTGTGGTAGGAAAACCAGAAGAAATTTTCGGGATGGTTTTGGTTTGGTCGAAGAAGAGTCGCACATTCATACGCTTGCTAATGATATAGTCTATCGAAGGTTGAATGGTATAAACTACTGAACCCTGCGTAATTTGCGGCTGAGATTCGTCAATACGGTGGTTGATGGTAACATTATCGCGCCAGCTGAAATCGAAACGGAAATTCAAATCGTTATCTAAACGCACCTTCCTTCCCTTAATCTTAATAGGCAATTTCAAGCCCTTGATTTTGTAGCCGGCCCCTACTGTCAATTGTTTAGAGTTATTCTCTACCAGTTGAAAATCGGAGAAGTTCATGGTTTCCGTTCTGCTTTGCTTGTAATCAACCTTTGCAGTTACGTTATTTTTAAAAGTCATATCAATGCCAAGAAGCGGAGAAAGTTGTTCATTAATAACCACATTCGGCATATTGTAAAGCGGGAAATAATTTCCGTTCAGGGTGTCAGTAATGTTCGACCCGTTATTTTGAACAGACTGGGTATAATCTAGGTTTGTTTGGAAACTGTTTACAGTAAGGGTTGAGTTATACCCGTGTGTAAGTGTGAAACTGGTGAAAACTTTTTGTATCCATTTAAACTTGCTCAACCCGTTGTATGAAATTCGCCAATTGGGCAGAGGCATAGCCTTAAATGGATTCAAGTTCACTTTATTCGGATCAGTCTTCGTGTAAGCCGCCAAAAACGCGGGAATGAGGACATCTTGCGACTTAGGACCATAGCCATACGCATAGTTGGTGTTTGCCTCTCCATTACTTGGGTTCACGTAAGTGCCGGTTCCAAGACGTCTGGAAATAACTTCGCGGTTCGCTTCAAAGTCTCTATAGGTTTCCGAAAATCCTTTCCCGTCAATTTTTGCAAACATGGTTTTAGCTGGCAAATAAGAGATGCTGTAAGAGCCCATTTCTATAGGATTCAAATGCTGGAAAGAACCATTGTTCGGATCACCAACCCATTTGAAAAATTCAGCATGGTTCTTCGTATAGTCTCTGAAGAGGGACAAATCAATTTTCAGATCGGGCCAGGGTTCAATAGTAGCAGTTGCGTCTAACCGCTGTGAACGCACCTGCATAAATTTCTGATTGAGCAAAGTATCTTTTGTGATCCACCCCTTTGAAGCCGCTTCATCTAACCATTCATCGCGGCTGAATTTGTCAACTTCTCTAAATAGGCGGTCGCCCGGCTGCTTTCCGAAAACAAAATCATAGCCCGGGGCATTTTTCATGCTATTGCTTTTATTAGTTGTAAAGTCTGCCCCATTATTTACCTGATTGCCAAGAATCTGAGAGTAGCCCACAAAACCGGGCAAAGTGGTTGATTTGTTTTCTTTGTATTCTAAACTTATCCGTTTTAGCGACAGAAGTGGGCGGAGTACAATAGAAATAAAGGGACTTGAAGGAGCCTGTTTATTCGCTAAGTCCTCTTTTTTCTGTTTAATGGCCTTACGGTTTGTTTTCAACTCGCTTTTTATGCGCAGCAGTTCTTTATTCTTCTTTTCATTTCCGAGATCTTCTTTTAGCATCTCGCGCTCACTTTTCAAATTTGTTATGGCGCCTTTTATTTTCTTCTTATTGTCCTTTTCCGGTTCCTTAGAGAGCTCTGCTTTTTTGGCAGCAATAGTATTGTTGTTCTCATCCAATTCTTTCTGGGCTTTGGCTATCGCTTCTTTACGCTTATTTTGATAGGCTGTATCCGTTTTTATTTTTTCTTTTTCATCCGCTAGGTCGGCTTTCAATTTTATCCGTTTCTCCTTCAGTTTCACCAGGTCTTCTTTAATTTTTTCGCGGGCTTTCTTGACCGCATCACGTTTGCTGTCATTTGCCTTTTTGTCGCCTACATTAGGGTTGGGCGAATTATATGTTTTCAGGAAAGGGCTTTTGTCATAAAGTTTTTTGAAATTGAAATCCACCTTTCCTCTATCACTCTGGCTATTGGTAATAATGTTGCCTAAGGAATTTTGCGCAAGTCTTTTTGTACCCGTGTCAATTTGCCAGGCCATGGCTGTCCAATTATAGGTAGCGTTATAGCCAACTGTTGCCGTAATGAAATCGAATACAGGAAATTTATTAATAGGGATATTGTAATTCACCGCCAGGTTCTGATTATAATTAGTATTTCTTCCTCCTTGACCTATGTTATGCCAAACTATATCTTTCTCTGGCTTTGTATCAATAGGCCCATCGGGCTCGTCTATACGCGAGTTGTTATTAGCGCTGTAATCAATGCTCAGGGACTTAAATGGATTATATTTAAAGTTATAGCTTCTATTCCATCGAAAATTTTTACTGTAAGTTGGTGGAATAATAAAATCAACTTCACCCAAAGGACGTAGCTTAATTTCATTAAAGTCACGATTCAAATCGGTGCTAACTGCAAGCGTTGATGGATATGGATTGAAGCTGAAATCGCGGAAAAGATCCAACCATTTAGACTTAGATTTTATCGTTTTTTTGAAAGGAGAGAAATCTTTTGTTTGCGGGGCAAAACTCCAGCCTATCAATCCCATCCAGTTTTTCTTTGAGTTCTTTTCAATAAAAGGATCTGAAAGTAAGACCTCGTTATAAGCATATGTGAAGTTGAAATTACCTGGGTCGTAGATGTGGGGTTTCTTGGCCTTTGTTTCGGGAACGAACCGAACATTGCTGAAATTATACCCTCTGCGGGTATTTATAGTTTGAACCTGTGCGCGGTAATTGCGGACAGAATCCTTACCCTCAGTTTCTCTTAAACTTTTGAGGAGCTCTTTAGTAGGAATATCAAACTGGTAAGGGTCAAATTCAGGAGTGCTGAACGACTGCGCATAGTTGGCATAAAATGGAATACGGATACCTGCTTTTTCAGGCAACAATTTCCCTGCCTCAATGTTGGTAGAGAAATCATACTTATACATGTTATCCTTATACCGCTGATCTATTTTTTGTTCCACCTGTCCAAACCCTCGTGTATGCATTTCACCTGACAAAGTCACATTGCCCAAATCAGCTAACTTAACATTCACAGTGCCCAACGCTGCTACTCCGCCAAATTCTTCAAACCCGCTTGCGCGCAGCTCATTGAACCAAACTTCAACACATTTAGGTTGTCCGTCATCGCCATCTGGTAATGGATTATTCACATCATTTTTTTGCGGATTCCTAATGCCGAGCATGATGGTTTTTGCGCTTCCTATATCAGGATTTCCTTTAATTGTAATAGGCCTTCCTTTCGAATCGGTCGAGGCATAGGGTTCTGTGCGGGGAAAGTCTACACTGTTTCTCTTTATCTTCAAATCAATAAACTCCTTTAAGGTAATATCCATGGAATTTTCATCAGGCCATACAAGTTCACGATCAGTAGGAAGATTATTATCGTATCTGTTTGCAGGGGTAATTTTCAAAGGCACTTCATATTGATAATAATTGTCAACGAAGTCAGAGCCAATACGAATAAAAGCTGTTACCTCGCCATCCTTTGTCGGTAACTCTCCATCAATGCTGTTGGCATGTATAAACATTTTCAATTGCTTATATCTTCTTAAATCAAGATTTAGATTTTTAAAAACCGCTTTTACATTGCAATCTTTTAAATCACATGCTTGTATGGAGAGGGCTTGCTCATTCTGTTGAATTAATTGAGTGGTTTGCGCCCCAAGTGCCTGTGTACGGACAATGGCGGGAGGCAATACATAATTTACCGGAGTTTTTGCGCTGTGCTCTTCAATACCTACTGAAGCCACATTAAAGAAGGCAGATTGCCCGTAATCCCCACCTAAATCCTCACACGGTTCATCTAACGGCAGATTATATGTTCGCCATTGATTCCTTCGGAGCTCTAATGTTCCAAAACGGAGAGTAACAGAGGTATCCTGCCAGCCCGTCAAGAACATTCGTATAAACTGAATAGATTTAAAATCAGGAATGTTCCCTACCTGTGCTGTATAACCTCTAATTGGAATACGAAACTGCAGCCATCTGTTTGGAACTCCGCCACCATCCTGCCCCGTGCCCTCTACTTTGGAAACGATATATGGATTCGTTCCGACATCCATTCCCGGCTTAAGATCAACTTCGTACTGAAAATATTCTTCATTTTCATTTACTGTGTTATCCTTATTTAAATCTTCCTTATCAGGTAAATTTGTTTGGGCAGTAGTTTGAACACTATTATCCTGCACGGGTGAGTTACCTTCTGTTCCGCAAAAATCTACATAGCGGTTTATAACACTTCCAACATTGCCATAAGCATTTTCGTCCTTAAAATATCGGTAATTATCCGATGAGGGGTCGGCTGTAAGTTTATTAACTACAGCTGGTGTTATACCGGGAATAGCATTAATGTTTACAAGAAAATCGGCTTTGCGTTGCCTTTCTTCGGCATCGTTCATACCATCAAACCCGACATCCTGTGTTATCCGCAAATTCGGGTCATTATCAAAAGCATCTACTAATGGAGGAAGTCTGGGCACATTACCCCAAGTCGTGCTGTCAAGAACACTTTGATCGGCAGAAATTCCGTTCTCATAACCCATTCGCGAGTCGCGCAACACATCTTCCGAAATATTCCCAAGATTAAAATATAGCTTTCCTCCACGTGAAGTCGTGTTGTAAAGAAAAGGATCCAGCATCCAGAACTCAATGAATTCTACATTGGTTGCTTCCAGATCATTATTGTCTATACTTCTCATTACTCCGCCCCAACGTGTTTGTGGTGATTTCAAACTGCCATCAATATCCACCCCAGCTGAAATTCCGGGTGTTGGCGAACTACTCGCTTCATAATTGTAAGGTCCTCTTTCTCTAGGTTTGTAAGTGAGATCAAATGTGTATAGATTCTGATCGAGAGTTTGGTTTGGACGGTTTGGAAAAACTTCCTGAGTAGGAATCAAACGCACATAATGACTTCTGAGATTGGTAAGCGGATCCGGGTTACCCTTAACTACGTCCGGTGAGTTGTTCTCAGCAAAAAATGAATTATCAATCCGGTACCAGGCAATTTTAGCGCGATTGTAACCGTATCTTTCATCACTTACTAAATTACCTTCCGATAAAATAATTGTGTTATTCATATCCACTGAATTGCGTGGTGTGGAAGCCAGTTTCCAACTGATGGAAGGTTGGGTTAATGGATAACCGTTGCTTGTGCCTTCAAAGTCATCAAGATAAACCTGTCCGCTTTTATCGGTAAGGTTAATAGCTTTGGAATGACCGGGTTTCAGGTATGCCATTTCGCCATAAGTGGAAATAGTTGACATTTCTTTGGTGGAGTAAATGGGAAGCTTATCTAAACCTTTGGTT